>NZ_LKBH01000065.1:0-55811 GCF_001402935.1 Acidiplasma cupricumulans
TTTCTAAATCTGATGTATTTATAAAAATTTAAAAATTTTTTACTCCCTTATCTCTCTTTCTGATAAAATATATGTAAGCAAAAGCATAAATACACTGAGTACAAGAAGCCCAGTCATATACATTAGCACAGAATGTGCCTGAGATGCACTTAATGAACCATTTATTATTACAAGCCTTACAGACTGGGCAGACCATGATATTGGGTTATATTTGGCAACATTGCTTAACCAGTTTGCCATCAGATCTGGTGGGAACATGGCATAGCTTGCAAACATTAGTGGCAGGTTTATAAGGTTAACTATACCAAAAACTGATTCCATCTTTGTCATTCTCACAGCTATTATGCTGAATAGTGAGGAAAATATAAATGATATCATGAGCACTGCTGATACAAGAATAACAGCATCCATGATGTCAAATCCCTTTGCAATCTTTAGGCCATCTGGAATTAGCAATCCGACAACAAATAAGATTACAACCTGAACCAGTATCCTCACAACAGAGGATAATATTCTTGAGAAAACTATTGATGACCTGTTAATAGGGGCTATTAAAAACCTTTGAAGAATTCCAAGCCTTCTGTCCCAGATTATGTTAACACCTGAAAACATGCCTGTGAAAAGTCCAATAATCGTTAATATTCCTCCCATAAGGTATGTTATATAATCCGGTGCGCCCTCAAAGAAAAAGGCAGACCTAACACCGAATTTTGCAATGTCAAAGGCACTTCCAAATAAAACTATCCAGAATATCGGCTGGATTACACCCACTATGGCAGATACAGGATTTCTGTACCATCTTTTTAAATCCCTTATTGTTAATGGAATCAAACCACCCATGATATCACCTCTGTTTAAAACCCATCATTTTTGCATAATCCTTCTGTTCTGAATCTATATGCTTACCGGTATATTCTATAAACACCTCATCAAGCGAGGGCTTCCTTATACTAATGGATTCAGGTGATATATTATTGCTTGCAAGGTATTTCATCAGTTCAGGCAGAACCACATCAGAGTTGTTTACCTTCATCCTTATATCACCCATCTCCATCTTTTTTACCTCAATTGCATCCTTAAAATTTTCCACTATTTTCTCCTCACTGTCATTTTTGACCCTTAATGTTATAATATCACCCTTAAGACTTTTCTTTAATTCATCTGATGTTCCTGAAACTATTATTTTGCCATGATCCATTATTGAAAGTCTGTCAGAAAGCGCGTCAACCTCATCAAGATAATGTGATGTTAATATTATTGTAATTTTAAACTCATCACGAATGGATTTTATGTATTTCCATAAATTTGATCTTGTGGTTACATCAAGGCCCAGTGTTGGTTCATCAAGAAAAAGGACTTCCGGCGTGTTTATCAGGCCGCAAATCAGTTCAAGCCTTTTTCTCATTCCACCTGAGTAGGCACTTACCCTCCTGTTTTTAACGTCATAAAGGTCAACCATATTGAGCAGTGTTTCAATTCTTTCCTCCGCCTCCTTTTTTGGTACTCCATAAAGATCCGCCACAAGCTTTAGATTTTCATAGCCACTTAAATCTGCATCTGTTGTAAAGTCCTGTGGGACTACACCTGTTATCTGCCTTATTTTCAGTGCATCCTTATTGAGATCAAATCCTGCTATTTTAGCAGTTCCTGAAGTTGGTTTTAAAATGCCTGTTAACATTTTTATAAGTGTTGTCTTTCCAGCACCGTTCTGGCCAAGAAGTCCATATACCTGTCCCCTGCCTATTTTTAGGGTAACGTTATCAACCGCCTTAATATTTCCACCATATATCTTTGTTAAATTTTCTATTTCTATACTGTTATCCATCTTTATCACTCTATCTCCATTTTTGAAATTCTGGATGAAATCTCATCTATTGCCCTTATTATTTTATCCTGATTATTTTTAATATAATCCTTATCAGATTCCTTTATTACATCTATTAAATTTAGCACGCTTTTTCTTAAATTCCTAAAAAATATTTTATTTTCAGTAAAATTTTCAACCATTTTCTCATAATTTTCCTTATTTTTATTGAAGTATTCTATGCCGGCCTCAGTAATTTTATACCTGCCCTCATTCTTGGTTATTAGATTATTGCCCATGAGCCTTTTTAATGATGGGTATATCATGCCCGTGCTTGGTTTATAATCAGCATCAAATTTTTTCCTTATACCCTTGATTATGTCATACGGTTTTTTCTCCGTTGAGTATATCTGTTCAAGTATAAACAGGTCTGATATATGTGCCTTCATTACTAGATAATATCTAACTAATATTTAGATATATCTTTTATGAAAAAAGATATTATTTGATGAACAGCAAATCCTTCTCCACCTGAGATAAATGCACTAACATGTTATCAACATCCCTAATAAGTTCATCCCTTATGGATTCCTCCCTGATATTAAGCAATTTTATTGCATTTCCTATTGCTGCATGGTATCCATAAAAAATTTTAATATCATTAAACTCCTCTTTAAGGTATGTTCTAATTAATTTGGACTGCATTACGCCACCCAGAACCCCCATGGTAACATCCCTGTGAAAATTTTTTCTCATTCCATCCAGCATTAATTTTATCTCTCCAAATGCAGATTTTAATATGTGCATTGAAACTTCATCATTCTGGGACGATGATTCATCTACAATAATTGCAAGTGATGCCATAAGTCTTTTATCAAAATGTTTTTCAAGATTTGCAACCACCTCCCTTAAAGGCATTTTAAAGTAATCCTCAAATTTTTTAATCAAAACCGTTTTTTCTATTAATCCATCGTAGCTTTTCTCGCACATTTCAAGGGCCCTTCTTGCTATCCAGAAACCCGATGCAGCATCATCTGTTAGGTAGCTCCAGCCACCGATTCTATGCATGCGGCCATTGTTAATATATGAGCCAACAGAACCGGTACCAACAGCAGCAACTATACCGTCGCTGCCCAGTGTGACAAGATTTACGGCGGCCTCACCATCATTTGTGATAACCGCATCTTTATTAATTGATTTAACAATTGAATTTACCTCATCTGTATGGTATGCTGAATCACCATAACCCGCTATACCATATATTGATTTTTTAATATCATTGCATCTGGCCATTCTTTTTGCACGATTTATTGACCTAATTATATTGCCCTTTGATGTGGATTTTGACACACTTCTTACATTGCTTGGACCTGCAACCCCTATCCCCACGACCCTTAAATTATTCTCATCAATTATGGCCGAAAAGGTTTTTGTACCACCACCATCAACCGCCAGAATCATAAAAACGATAATATTTTATTATAAATGGTTTTTACTAATATGTTAATACGAATTTAGTAATAAAAATACGAAAATTTTATTTAGTTGTATGATATCATGTTATGATAATATATGTCACAGATAGGTATACTTGATACAACACTTCGTGAGGGTGAGCAGACACCGGGGGTTCTTTTTAAGGAGAATCAGCGGGTTGAAATAGCAAAATCACTTTCCAGGGCCGGTGTCGCCATGATAGAGGTGGGGCACCCACTGGTATCTGAGGATATTTATAGCGGCATTAAAAAAATAATGGGTTTAAAAAATACCGGTGAAATAAAATCAGAAATAATAGCACACAGCAGGGCGGCCCATATGGATATTGATTCAGCAGCATCATTAAACGTTGATAGAATAGCAATATTCTATGGTATAAGTGATATTCACCTTAAATACAAAACAAATAAAACAAGATCTGAGGCACTGGACATAATTTATGATGCGGTCAAATATGCATCATCATATGGCATAAAGGTTAGGTTCACTGCTGAGGACGCAAGCAGGGCCGATATTAATTTTCTCCGTGACGTTATTGTAACCGCCAGGGATGCAGGTGCGGATAGAATATCACTTGCCGATACACTTGGTATACTTACGCCTGAAAGTACAGAACGCCTTTTTAAATCAGTTTCTGATATAAAAAATGTTGAATACGATATCCATGCACACAATGATATGGGCATGGCAGTATCAAACAGCTATACTGCAGCACTTAACGGTGCAACAATAATACACAGCACAATTAATGGTCTTGGGGAGCGTGTTGGCATAACTCCCACACAGGTGATTGCCGCCATGCTAAAATATCATATGAACATTGATGTGATTAATTTAAAAATGCTCATGGAAATATCACGGCAGGTGGAGGATTACACAGGTATATCAATGCCACCAAATTATCCTGTAACTGGGGATTTTGCATTTACACATAAATCAGGCGTTCATGTACAGGGAATAATAAAAAACTCATCAACATATGAATTTTTAAGTCCTGAAATTTTTGGCAGAACGCGCAGATTTACAATAGATAAATATTCTGGAAAGCACGCAATAAAGGAAAAACTTGCAAACATGGGCATAAATGTTGGTGACGACGATATAAATTACATATTAAACGAAATTAAAAGCACAAACAGGCCATATAATGATGATGATTTAATGTCTATGGCATTAAATAAAACCTCTTTCAAATAATTTTAATGCAGCAGATCTCCATAAATTCTTATTTAATAATATGTAAATGCCAGATGCAAAAAGTATTGATGATGATATTATGACTGCGTAAAATGACAGTAATATAAATAAATTGATAATAATGAATGGTATTATTAAAACCATGTAAACTGAATTTTTTATGCTATTTCTGATCTGAATAAATTCAGGGTCCTTTATCTGCCTTGGGTTTGTTCTCATAAGGACAAGGACCCCAATAATTATCATTGATGGAATATTGAATAATATTATTATGGTTACATAATAATAAATACCTCCAATAAATATATATTCCAGTAAAAATATAACTGCACTTGGAATCATTATTGTGTAATACCTTAAAACCTTACCAAGCAAAAAATACCTCATATAAACTGCAGGATCGACCGAGTTAAATGAAAGCCATCCCCTCTCATACATAAAGGTATTCTGGATCATCGAAATTGAAAATATGGTTAAATAGAGAATAAAAAGTATCATAATAAATTCCGATAAAAAACCCTTATCTGGAATTTTTATGAAAAAATAGAATATTAACATGGCAATAATTACACCGGGAGGAATAAATATGAACATATTGTAATTTTTTACAATCCCTCCCCTCATGTATACCATATAATACGATTTTTTTAATATGGACATGCATCCTTTTTTAGAATAAAATCCGATATTATCGGATTCCAGGCTTTTACCCGATATTGAAAGGTCTGAATAGTTCTCCAGGCCTTTAATGGAAAAGTACATGGCAATTATCATGGAGGCGATTATAATCAATGTCCCTGAATATATATGCCCAAAAATAAATCCTAATGGGCCGTAACCAAAAATTGCAGTTGAGGCAATGTATAATATAATAATGGACGCAATTAAAATTTTATATTTTTGCATTGAAATTGAAATTAATTCAGATGCCACGGCAAAAAAAGAAAAAATCACGGTATCAGTCATTGCAATAGCCTTGCCATAAATTCCTGAAACAGTATAAACTGAAAAAGGAAGCAAAAAAATAAGCAACATCATACCTGAAACAATATAATATGATATAAAGATGGCCAAAGCGAAATCTGTTTTTTTTATTGGTGAAACATAAAGAAAATCTATATCAGATTTCATAAGAGGTATCCTGCTGGGTCTGCTAAATAATAATATAAATATTGCAGAGATTAGAATATATACATATCTGTATTCAGGGAGATAAAAATTTATGCCTGTAATTGAACTTATAATGGAAACATATATCATAATTATAATTAAAAGCATGAAAAATACTGTAAATCTTGTTGAAAGTATTAATTTTATGACCTTACCCAACATTTAACATCAGCCTTTCCACTATTGTTTCTATACTTTCATTTTCTCCTGCCATACTCTCAAGCTCTGGCATTGTCCCCTCCCATTTTATTCTTCCATTATTAATTATTATTACCTTTCCTGACAGCCTCCTTGCAATTTCCATGATATGCGTTGAAATTACCATTGTTGCATTTAATCCATTTAAAAGATCACCCACCTTTCTCTGTGTGGGTATATCAAGATAATTTAACGGTTCATCCAGCAAAAGTATTTTTGGATTATGTATTACTGCCAGTGCAATTGATAATTTCTGCCTGTTACCCCTGGATAATGTTAAAACCCTCTTCTTTCTGTATTCATATATCTCCAGATAATCTAATAAATAATTAATTCTTTCCTCCAGATTTTCGACACCGCGTATCGAGCCTATGTATTCAAGATTTGAAATTACGCTTAAATTTGGGTACGGGTATGCATCCTCAGGTAAATATCCTATGTATTTTTTTGCCTCTGATGTTAATGGATCCAGACCGTTTATTTTAACGCATCCGGAGTCAGGTTTCAATATGCCTGTTAAAATTTTAAGCAGTGTACTTTTTCCGGCACCATTAGGGCCCAGAATTGAAACCCGTTCGCCCCCGTTTATATTTAAATTTATACTGTCAAGGGCTGTAAAATTTTTGAAAGTTTTTGAAATATTTTTTGCGGTAATGTCATACATATTTTAAAATAAACGCAAGGTTTTATTAATTTTTTCTTATTAAATGGTGAGATAAATCGTGTAAACTCACTAAGATAAATCTCTATTTTTTTAATTGATTATTATTTAAATTCCCCTTTTGCATGAAATATGCAATGCTTATCCCTGCTATGTATAATATTCCAAGAAAAATAATGTATTTATCCGCCATGGCATAAATGTAATATACATATAATGTAAATGCACTTACATTGACAGGGCCAATGCTTTCCATGTACAGTTTCTTGCTTATATTAAAATAAACAGTGTAGAGTCCGGGTGGCAGTTTAATATGATAGTATGTTAACCTGTAACTTCCAATGGTTTCATGTTCTCCAGACGAATAATTATAAATTTTGTTATAATTACTCGATACAATATTAATGTACGAAGAATTTATATTACCAGTGTAATTTGTTTTTACAGTGATATTATAATATCCAGATGTCTGTGTAAATGGACTTATTATTGTTTCCATATATGTCTGGTTTTCACTGGTTGTTGTTACACCACTGGAATGATAAAAATCAGTTGAATATATGCCGGCAACCACAAGAAGCATGATTATGAGGACTATTAATCCACCAAAAAATCGTGGTTTAAATCTGTAAATTCCAGAATAATGCATCAAAATGAATATTACCACAGGTATTGCAAATACAAGAATTATGGCCTCAGGTACGTAAAGCGCCATTACAAAAATTAATATGGATATTACTGTTGATATTACTGGAACAAGTATCTTGCCGTGTTTTTTTAAAAATTCCTGTGATCTCATTTTATGATTATTTTTTGGTATTATATATTGTTAAGCAATAATTATTAATAGTAATTTTATATTGCAAAATTATGCTTCCCAGTATTGAGGAATTAAGGAAAATGAGAAAATCCCTTGGCATAAGCCAGAAGGAGCTGGCAAGAATAAGCGGGGTAAGCCAGTCTTACATAGCACGTCTGGAAAAGGGAGAAATAAATCCGGCATATGACAAGGTTAGAAAAATTTTTGAATATCTGAATGCCTCCGGTAATAAGGCAAGGGAGATAGACCTTAAGGCAGAAATCATCATGACAAAAAATGTTGTTACATGTGAAATGAACGATTCAATTATCACCGCATTAAACAAAATGAGGGAGAAAGGATTCTCTCAGCTACCGGTTGTTACCTCTGATAGAAGAATTATAGGTACAATTACTGAGTCGGATATAAACGATATGCTAATAAAGGGAACATCCATTGAATCTTTAAAGCACCTTACAGTTAGAAAGGTCATGGGTGCAGTACTCCCACAGCTTGATAAGGACAGTCCCATATCAATGATTTACCCGCTTTTAAAGTATTCAAATGCTGTTCTTATTGTGGATGGCACCGAACTAAAAGGTATTATAACAAAGGCCGATATACTAAAGGCGGTTGAAACATATGGGTAATATTGTACTGTTTGTATTATACTCCATAATTCTTTTTCTGCCGGCATACATTGCAAATCCCGGGGCCGTAATTACCGGTGGGCATATTAAAATAGACATGGGCAAAACATTTCATGGGAAGCGCATACTTGGTGATGGGAAAACATGGTCTGGTTTCATTGGTGGGTCGCTAATAGGTGTTGTCTCTGGTATTATAATATATTATATAACATTACTAATTCATGTTCCATACGGAACCTATGGGGCCAATCTTGTTTCCACAGTTCTGGTTCTCATACCAATGAGTTTTGGTTCCCTGCTTGGTGATTTAACAGGGTCATTCATAAAAAGAAGGATAGGGTTGAAGAGTGGTGCCAGGGGATCAATACTTGATCAGTGGCCATTTGTGCTGGTCTCATTTCTTATGATATACATTTTTGCGAGACCATTTTTTCTAAAATTTTATGGTAATTTTATAGCAATTATAGTGCTTTTAATTATTACACCGCCAATACACAGGGGAGTTAACATACTGGCTTATAAATTTAAAATGAAGGATGTACCATGGTAAAGATGGTTATAGCTGTTAGAAAGGACCTTGAAATGGGCAAGGGTAAAATAGCTGCACAGGTTGCCCATGCTGCGGTTTCATGTGCATTAATCTCCATGAAAAAAAATAAAAAAATATTTAGCGAATGGCTTTCTGAGGGGCAAAAGAAGGTGGTTATCAAGGTGGATGGCCTGCAGGAAATATATAAACTAAATGAAATCTGCAGGGATGCCGGGATTATAACACAGATTATCACAGACGCAGGCTATACCCAGATAATGCCAGGTACAGTGACATGTATTGGCATAGGCCCAGATGAGGATGAAATTCTGGATAAAATTACCGGGGCCTACCATCTGCTTTAACCATCTTTTTTTGATAAAATATTTTTTTAAAAAAGCAAATATTTTTATTCACATAAATTATATAATTATGTGATTTTAAAAAATTTATCAAAAATCTATTATGTAATGGTTTGTGTGAAGAGGCCGTTTAGCGTTCTTCTATTTTTATTAAAATATCGCACTAACCCTTTGTATTACATGGATATAACTTTTAAAAATAATGTTAAAATAGAAAACACAACACCTGGTATGGCATGGTCTTTAATAACATATTATTACTGGGCAGGAAAATTACATTTGTTTTCAGATGAAGATATAATGGACCTGGCCAGCACTGGCAGTGAAATATCCAAAAAACTTGTTGAAAATCTTGGAACAAATACCGGTTATTTCAGAAGTATACAGGGAAAGGATGCTTTATTATACATGCTGATTAGAACGTACAGGCCAGAAATATGCGTGGAAACAGGGATATCGGCAGGTTTCTCAACATATTATATTCTCAAAGCCCTTGAAAAAAATGGCAGTGGAACACTTATAAGTATTGATATCAAGGATGAGGTAACAATGGCTAATAAAAAATTTATGGCAGGCTGGCTGGTCCCTGATAACCTGAAAAACAGATGGCAAAAGGTTATAGAAAGCTCCGATATTGCCCTTACAGCAATATCCTTAAAAATAGATTTTTTTGTTCATGATTCAATGCACTCCGAGGAATATATGTTAAGGGAATATCTGTGGGCAATGGAACACCTGAATATTAATGGAATTCTGGCATCAGACGATATTGACTGGAATGATGCATGGAAAAAATTTATAAGACAGCATAATAATTTTAAGGAAATGATAAAAACCCCAACTTTTGGTGTGGCAATAAAAAAATACAACTAATTTTAAAATTTATTAGGATTAAATAATTTATTAAACTGTGCAAATAAATTATATTTTTTCAAGGGCATTTTTAAAATCATCTATTAAATCCTCAGAATCCTCTATACCAACAGAAAGCCTTACAAGGTTATCCGTTATGCCTGATGCTGCCCTTTCCTCAGGAGACATTGCCTTATGCGTGCCCTCAACAGGTATCGATATAAGGCTTTCAACACCACCAAGACTAACCGCGTATTTTGGTATTTTTAAATTTTTAATTAATTTATGTGAATTTTCTATTCCGCCCTTAACCTTAAATGATATCATACCACCGAATCCCTTTAAATTTTTCTCGGCTATTTTATGGTATTCATTATCCCTTAATCCAGGATAATACACCTTTTCAATTTTTTGAGAGTCATTAAGAACCTGCGCAAGCTCCATGGCATTTTTATTATGCCTTTCCATTCTTATGCCAAGCGTTTTAAGCCCACGATAAGCAAGATAGGCCTGAAATGCGTCGGGTGTGCCACCAAATGTTTTTCTGGAGAAGGCAAATTCATCATAATATCTGTTAAATCCTGCAAGGCCAATAAGAAGGTCAGAATGGCCTGATATGTATTTTGTTCCACTATGCAAAACAAGATCTGCCCCCATTGAAACCGGGTTTTGATTATAAGGTGTGGCAAATGTGGCATCCGTGGCAATTCTTATTCCCATTTCATGACATATTTTTGATAAATTTATTAGATCAGGAACCTCAAGTAGAGGATTTGTTATTGATTCAATATATAGTAATTTATAATTTTTATTTTTTAAATTTCCACTATTCAGGTCTTCCACGGTTGTAAAATCAACGTTTATATTGTATTTTGGCAACACATTTGAAAAGAACTCAAAGGTCTGGCCATAAAGCTCATTTATTGTAAGTAGTGAATCACCTGATTTTATCATGGCCATTACACTTGATGTTATTGCAGACATTCCAGAGGAAAATGCCAGTGCGTGTTCAGTATTTTCCAAATCCGCGTATTTCCTCTCAAATGATTCAACTGTTGGATTCCCCCATCGTGAATATATGTAATCTCCTGAAACACCATTATCATTGAATTCAAATGTGGAGTTTTCAAAAACTGGAGTAACAACATTACCCACACCATCTATGGTCATATCACCGGAATGCACACATTTTGAATTAAAACCCTTATTCACCATAAATAACCATATCTGTATTTAAATATTAAACTTTGTATATATCAAATTTAAATTTTCACCGGTTCTAATTTTCTTTGGATGTTTAAGAAGGCAAGTATGATTATACCAGCCGCAATTGAAACAATACCAGCATAAGCATATGAGAATTCAGGGCTTATTTCATACAGGAAACCCATAATAAGATTTGCAATAAAATATCCAACTGATCTTGAAGAGGATAGAATTCCCATGCCGGCACCAAGCTTTGATGCATCCACAGATTTTGATATTATTGATGGTTCATATGTCTCAACTATGCCAAACGCCACAGATGCAATTATAATTGAAATATAAAATCCTGGCAGGCCGAGGCCATAAATTAGAGTTATTACAATTCCAAGTGTACCGGCACCTGAAAGTATGTAACCAAATATGGCAAGTGAGGAAATTTGACTTTTAATATTTACCCTGCTGAGTATGTATCCTGTCAGTGAGGAAAAACCCAGAAATATTCCATATGATACAATACCGGAGATAATTTTAAGGCTCTGGCTGTAATCCGCATTCTGTGCAACGGTTATTATTGGAAATCCCATGCTGTAGGATCCAAATCCAAAAAGTGAGGTGGCTATTATTATACCATAAAAAATATATTTGTTATTTTCCAGAACTGTTTTTTTATTGCTTTTTTTTAGAGGCAGGTGTTTATTTGATTTAATCGATGCCAGTATTAATGTGGAAATTATTATTGGAAAAATGGAGAATAAGAATAAATATTTGTATGTAAAATTTAAAAGTATTAATATAACAAGAATCAAAATTGAAATTATACCACCGCCAACATCAAGGCTGTGAAGTATCCCAAATGATGATGTCCTCTCATTTTCTTCTGTATTCTCTGCCAGAAACGCCCTCCTTGCCGGGGACCTTAAATTTCTCATCCACCATCCTGTGGAAAAAAGTCCAACAGATATTAATGGTATATATGTAAACCCTGTGAATGATAAAAATGGTATCAGGCTGTTCCCTGCAACTGCCACATTCTTGCTCCCATATCTGTCGCTTAATTTACCACCTAAATAGGAAAATAATGATCCAAATCCAAAAATTAATGCCTCAGCAATACCGAAATATATAAAATTTAATTTCAGCACAAAGACTAGATATACTGGCAGAAGGGCCATTGCCCCCTGATACCCCATATCAGCAAACATCGCGGAGAGACCAACAAAATATGCAATTCTTGGTGCCTTCATTACTTGGACACTATTTATAAATATATATTAAACTTTTTCAATATGAAAGCATTGAGAAGCATGAAAAATATTTATGAAAGGAATAAAAATTGGAGTATTCAGAACATATAAGGGAATTCTTATACATGCAGATTTAATGCATTATATAATATAATTAAAATTGCAGCCACTGAGACATTTGTCAGAATAGATTTATTGGGGTTTATACAGGAAGGTTAATCATCAAAGAGATGATAAGTTCCAAAGTTGTGTGTTAACATGGTTAACAGAAAATAATTTATGTATCATTTATTAATTATTCATTATAAAAGTGAAATATGAAATATTATGTGAAAAATTTCTCCTGCAATAAATGTTATGCCTGCCGCACCAAGTGCAAGCAATGATGCCCTGACAGCGGTTTTTAATATGGGTGTGTTTAAAGACAAAGCAACAACGGCGTTTGCAAATCCCTGTGTTAATCCCACCGCAATAATGGATACAAGAATTGCAGCATATTTACTAAGAAAAACAAATGGGAGTATTGGAATGGCCGCACCCACTATATATGATATTGCAGTGTTTAGTGCAGAGTTTGATGCCTCCTTGGAATAATTTTCAATTAAATCATCTATTTTCCTGCTCTTTGAAAAAATATGCTTTCTATTAAGCATGGATATTTTATATTCAGATTCAGACTTCTGTGCCAGATAAGAACCCAAGGTCATGCTGAATGTTCCACTAATTCCAACAACAAAACCGCTTAATGCTATGTAAATATTATTTGATATAATTGCTGTAAGACCTGCAAGTGTGGCAAGTATCTCAACCAGGCCATCACTCATGCCATATAAAAAATCCCTGCTCTTTTGAATGGTTTTCTCCTCAATTGATATTTTCCCGGCAAATATATCCTCATGCTCCATTTCCTGTGTGATTAGGTCCCTTACCTTTTTTTTGTAATCCTCATTGCCCTTATAGGAATCTATATATTCCTTATATTTCCTAACAGAGGCGTATTCACCATGCTCAAGCAGATTTATTATTAAATTCCTTCCTATTATAAACCTTACAATTTTAAGCCCAAAATATTTTAATTTTCTATATGTTATTTTGTTTATATCTATGCCTGGTTTCTTTTTTAATTCATTCCCCCAGAAATTTGCATGCTCCTTTTCTGTTTCAGCAAGGTGCTCTAAATTTTTTTTCATTTCCGGGTCTGCTATTTTATTATGAAGGTATGTATAGAATACCATATCTGTAAGTTCATCTCTTAAAAAGCGTTTTTGGTATTTCCAGTCCTCAGATGCCATCCGATTAATATTATGGAATTTTATATATAATTTTACAAAATTAGGATAACCTTATAAAAAATAAATAAAATTTTCAACAAGTAAAAATTGCAGGAAATTAGAGGATTTATAATATTCCATTAAAAAAGTTTTTAAAGATAGGTAAATTATATAAATCATGGAAGAGAATAAAATGTTAAAAAAAATTGTTATTAATACAGAACTGCCAGGTCCAAAGGCTAGGGAGATCATAAATATGGACTCTAAATTTCTGGCAACATCCACGAAATCATTACCAGTTGTGGCCTGCAGGGCCAGTGATTGTTATATTGAGGATGTTGATGGCAACGTATTTTTAGATTTTTCAAGTGGAATAAGCACATCAAACATTGGGTACTCAAACAGCCACCTTATTTCCGCGGTTGAGGATCAGATGCATAAAATGTGGCACTTTGCAGGTACTGATTTTTATTATAAAATTCAGGTTGATGCTGCGGAGGCCCTAATAAATGTTATGCCAGGTTCAAGGGATAAAAAGGTATTTTTTACAAATTCTGGAACCGAGAGCAATGAGGCCTCAATAAAATTTGCTAAAAGTTTTACCAAACGGCCTCAATTTATAGGATTCATTGGTGGTTTCCATGGAAGAACCATGGGGTCCCTGGCATTTACTGCCTCAAAGGCCACACACCATGAATATTTTTATCCTGAAATGCCTGGTGTGCACCACATACCATTTGCAGATCCATATAGAAATCCATTTGGAATAGATGGTTATGAAGACCCTGAAAATCTAACAGGTGCTGTGGTGGATTACCTCAAGGATTATGTTCTTGACAGATATGTACCTGCAGAAAGTGTTGCGGGTATTTTGGCAGAACCAATTCAGGGTGAGGGCGGTTACATAGTGCCACCAAAATATTTCCATAAAAGAATGATGGAACTCGCACATGAGTATGGCATGCTTTATATAATGGATGAGGTACAAACAGGCTTTGGAAGAACAGGTTACTTCTTTGCATCTGAATATTTTGGTATTGACCCTGATATTATGTCGCTTGCAAAATCCATAGCATCCGGAATACCAATGGGGGCATCAATTGTAAAATCAAAATATGATTTTGAAAAGTCAGGATTGCATTCAAATACATTTGGTGGCAATATGCTGGCCTGTGCTGCAAGCATAGCAACAATAGATGAAATAAAATCAAAGAAAATGGTTGAGAATTCAAATAAAATGGGTTTCTATTTAAATAAGAGGTTAAGGGAATTGCAGGAAAAATATCCAAGCATAGGGGATGTCCGCGGCCTTGGATTAATGCAGGCCATTGACTTTGTTATGGATGCAAAAAGCAAAAAATACAATAAAAAATTAAGAGATAATGTTATAGAATCCTCTTTTAAAAAGGGTCTTATACTTCTCGGTGCCGGAGAGAGTGCAATAAGGTTCATACCACCATTGATTATTAGAGAGGAACAGATAAATGATGCCATGGAAATACTTGATAATTCGATAAAAGAAAATTTATGAATTTAAATAATCAATAAGTTTTATTAAGGGCAGACCTTTATGCCATTTTAATATAAAATTACCATTTTTTGTTATTTCCTGCTTTGGAAGCAGTTCATACAGCCCGCGCATTCTGCCCGTGTAATTTTTATCGGATTCTATTGAGAAAAATCTCCATGGGTCTCCCTTTACCCCCTTTAATCTGTATGCATATGTAATGAAAAGTCCAGAATTTATGCACCTGTTATTTAATTTTATGGCCTGTTCCTGTTTCACTCCGGATGATTCACTAAACGTAAGCTGTTCCCTCTCGGAGGATTTTACCTCAATAACCATGGAGTAATCATCCCTTAAGGAGATAAGATCTGCACCAAATGAACCTGCTGTTCTGGAAACATAGAAAGGTTTTGATATTAATGAATACAGAATATCCCTTGAAACAGGATCAAGATTTTTACCAATCTTTTCTATGGTTTTAATATTTCCTGAAAGTATGTTTAAAAGCTCTCTTTCATATATGCTTCCATTCATGATATCACTTGTTCAAATTTTTTCTTGCCTCCTCCAATAGTTCTATTCTCATCTTATTTCTTAATTCACCCTCGTGGTACCTCCTTTCCTCATCAGGACCCTGAATTTTAAGCCCGGGAATCTCTATGGAATGCCCGCTGTCATCTATGGCAACATAGGTAAAATAGGCCCTGGTTGTAATTTTATTCTCAGCAGTTTCAACGTTCTCAGATTTCACCGTTATTTCCACCTCCATGGTGGATCTTGTTACATAGGTAATTCTGGAATGTATGTTTACTATATATCCAAGTTTTACAGGTGATAAAAAGAAAAGGCTGTCAATGCTGCCTGTAACAACCTTTGACCTTGCATGCTTAAATGCCGTGATGCTTGCTATGTTATCCATCCATTCCACAAGCCTTCCACCATAAAGATTTCCAAATGAATTAGTATCCTCAGGTAAAACAAGCCTGCTCATCTCAGACTCTGATTCGGAAACAGTTTTTTCATTCATGCCTATAAATGTCAGACAATTTAATAATTTTATTCATTTTAAACATATTCTAATTATCTTATATTTAACCATTAAAACGGAAAATATTGTATTAGGACATAGGATATTATAAATTACCTGTTATTAAAAACGGTAAACTAATCAATAATAAAGCTATACACATAAATGGATTTATCTCCATTACAGGTAAAATATCCCAGGGGTGTTAAAACATCCGGTGGAAAGTTATATGAGGTTAATAAAAATGACATAGGCAATGAGAGTATTTTTTCAATTCTGTATCCTGTTGAACAGACAAAAAATATTGCATTGCATTTAATTGAGGCCGGTTTCTCTGATGCCACTCCAAGCTTTTATAAGGGTGAAAAATTCAGCCTTTCAAGGATAATAAAATTTCCATGGGAACTTCATTTAAGGTTATTTGAGCATAAAAATAAGGGTAAAATATTTGCACATGTTGAGATATCACGAAAATATTTTGAGCATCTTTTTATTATACAGCCTGTGGTTTATGAGGTACTTGATATACTGCAGGATAAATTTACAGGCATACAGGTAAATTATGAACCTGAAAATAAAATTGTTAAGGGTTTTTTAACAAATTATAATGTTAAACTGTTACCGCCTGAAAATTTAATAGAATGGGACCCGCTTTTAAACATAATTTATTCAGAATTTACAAAATATAAGGAAAACATAAGGGAAATCCTGGACAGGATAGAAAAAATATTAAATCTATAATTTTTTTGTAAATCTTTTAAGTTTATGCCCGCATACAGGGCATTCTTTAATGTCCTCATTATAAATTTTATGGCATCCGGTACACCGGTATAACCATCTTATTTCCCTTTTTATTTCATTTATGGATGCACCAGAATATTTTATTTTAAGCCTTGATGCAACGTTCTGTATTGCATAATCATCAGTGATTATTATGGCATTAAACTGCAATGCCAGTGCAATTATATCCATATCAGTGCTGCTTAATACATTATAATCCCCTGTTTTTTTGGATGCCTCCTTAACAATGTTAAGATACCCCTCTTCTGGTCTATAAACCCTTATGTTTTCCATGGAATCAATCAAATATTTAATATTTCCATGCTGAATTTCATTAATCACACTTTCAGGAAATATGAGATTTCCGGCTGCAATGTTAATCTTTCCTGATAAAATTGCTGAGGTATCAATTACATAATAAATATTATTTTCCACAGTACCATATTTTTTAAAATGTATAAATATATTGGTATTTAATCCTATCAGTAAATCAAATAGATTTTTAATGATTTTTTAATGTCAAATAATGGATCTAATTTTTTACATAATTTTAATCATCATTGGTATTGCAGTTGGGGCACTAACAGGTATAACCGGCAGCAGCGGTGTTATAGTTGTTGTTCCGGCCCTATCATTTATGGGCATAAATTTTAAAACCTCAATAGGCACCAGTCTTCTTGTTGATGTCATAACCACAACGATTGTTATTTATGTATATTTTAAGAAGAAAACCATTAATGTGGCAGCCGGAATAATTTTGGGAATCGGTGCCGTAATCGGCGCGCAGATAGGATCGAATATTGCCCATATACTGCCGGTCATCCCACTGGAAATTATATTTACTGCCATGGCTGCATATATGGCGTATTATTCCATTAGAAAATCATATAATATGAATAAAAAAGGAATAAAAAAATGGAATTTAAATAAGTTCTTTTCCTTCCTTTTTGGATTTATACTGAGCATACCAATAGGTATACTTACAGGTGTAATAGGCACCAGCGGTGGCATAATGTTTATACTTATAATAATACTGCTTTTTTCCATGAGGGCCCAGGATATGGTTGGAACAGCCACACTTGCAATGTTTTTATCCGCTCTGTCGGGTTCTCTTGGGTATGTCAGGATAGGGCATATAAATTATGTGGCATCCATAATCATTGGTGTTATCGCCCTAATTTCAGGCTATTATTTTTCAATTTATGCCCATAAAATAGACCAGAAGTATATCTACAGATTCCTTGGTGTGGTGTTTATAATAGTGGTTGTCAGTGAATTGATTAAAATATTAATATTATGATAAAATTGATTTTCCAAGGTTAGAATAATATGCACCAAGATATTTAAAATCCCTGTAATTGCATGCCCTGCACTCCTTATTTTTTTTAATATTTATTTTTGTGATATCTGTATTAAATGCATCAATAAAATAAAGGTCCCCTGAAATAGAACCTCCAAGCATTATCCTAACTGCCATTGTAACGGCCATGGATGCAATTGCGGATGGTACCGGGCTTAAAACTCCGGAAACAGCACATGATGGCATTTCAACAGGATCATTATTATAGCATGCATAGCATGATGTTCTTCCCGGTATTATGGCCTTTATCTCCCCGTACATCTCAATTGCAGATGTAAATATCCATGGTTTGTTAAATTTAATGCATGCATCATTTATAATAAATCTGGTGGTCATGTTGTCTGTGCCATCAAAGACAAGATCAGATTTCTCAACCAGATATGCCTTTGAAGCATCAAAAGTCTCATTATAATACTCAATATCAAGATACGGATTGATTTTTTTAATTTTTTTAAATGCTGTTTCTGCCTTGTACTTTCCAATATCATCATAATCATAAAGCAACTGCCTATGGATATTGCTTATCTCTATGATATCCCTGTCTATGATAATAAGCTTTTTTATACCCAGCCGGGCAAATAGATTGGCTGCTGCACTACCTGTTCCACCGAGACCAATTACAAGCACAGTCTTCTGAAGCAGTTGCCCCTGTCCGGTGCTGCCAATGAATTTTAAAGCCTCCTGCCTTGCGTACATCTGATTCATTTTAATTTAAAATATTTAAATAGTTTTTAATCTTTTCCAAATTCTATCCTAAATGTCATATTAATAATACTCTTGAACTGTTGGCTAATGTAACAAGATTAAAACTTGTGATGCCCATTATAGGAATGCCAAACAGATGCAATCAATTGGATAACTTAATAATATATGTTGAAATAAAAAACAGGATACTATGGATTCAGAGATTAAAAATAAGTGGCTTCTGGCTGGTAAAATCGGAAGGAAAGCACTTGAATATGCGCAGACCTTAATAGAACCCGGTGCACTCTTTTATGACGTTGCAGAGAAAACCGAGCAGTTTATCAGGGATAATGGTGCTGAACCATCTTTTCCTGTTAATTTGTCAATAAATAATGAGGCCGCACATTACACACCATTCGAGGGCGATAAAAAGAAATTTAAAACAGGCGATCTTGTAAAGGTTGATCTTGGAGCCATGATTGACGGTTATATATCAGACAATGCAGCCAGCATTGAGGTTGGCAACACCGGCAATTATTCAGATTTAATTGATTCAACCAGGGAGGCCTTAAATGCTGCAATTAAAATCTTAAGGCCAATGGTTAATATTTATAAAATAGGTGAGGAAATAGAAAATGTTATAACATCATACGGATTTAAGCCGGTAAAAAACCTTGGTGGTCATGGAATAAACAGATATGATTTGCACTCGGAAATATTTATACCAAACTATAATGATGGCAATGATGAAACAATTAAAACAGAGAAGGTTATTGCCATAGAACCATTTGCAAGCACCGGGCTTGGATTAATACATAACGGTCAGCTTGGAAATATTTATATAATCGATGATACAAAGGTCAGGGACAAAAATGAGATAATATATAAAAATTTTAATACAGTTCCATTTGCTGAGAGATGGCTGGCAAAAATTAAAACAGATTATAAGGAATACATCAAAAAAATGATGTTAAGCAGATACATCTCCGGATTCCCCGTGTTAAAGGAACACAATAAGGCAATGATTGCACAGTCAGAGCATACAATCATGATCTTAAACGATGAGATAATAGTAACAACATTATAAAATCATAATAATTTCTCTATTATTTTAATAGTGTCGTTTAAAACCATATTTTCAGGCCTGTTTGCATCTATATACTCGACCCTTATATCCGTGCCAGTAAATTTTTTAATATTTTTGAGGAAATATAAATAATATGTGGATACAAAGCCCAGAACATTTTTTTTCTCAAGAACTGATAATTTCTCATCCCTGTATTTTAAAACTTTTCTATTATTTATTATTCTTTTCAATGCTGTATCTATTTTTACATCCAAATAAATAATCACATCTGGCATGCATTTTACAGGCCTTGAAACATCCATAAGATACTGAATTGTTTCATCAATGCCTGAAAAAAATCTCTCTATTAGCGGCCCCTCATAGGCTATTGATGACGCTATGTATCTATCTGATATAACTATATTTTTTATATTTTCCTTTATTTCCTTTTGATGCCTTATTCTATCATATGTAAACAGAAAAAAATCAAGTATCGAGTTATATTCATTTTCCAGGGGTACAAGACCGGCATAGTCAAAGCCATCTGTTGGTTCTCTCGTGTAATAAAAATCTGGAAATGTATTTTTTAGATTATTTACAAGCGTTGTTTTTCCAGACCCATCGATGCCCTCTATGTTAATAAACATTGCAGCCTCATTATAATTCTGTATAATAATATTTAGAAAAATAAAAGTCAAAATAATTATTCAACCATTGAGGTGCCAGACCACCATTATTATGCATACCTGATTCATCCACAGTGGTTTAACATAACTCCTCATGGCCTAATTTTCTGTATTTCCTGGACAACTTATAATGGTCGAAGGTTTGTATTTAATTGCCCGCATTATTAATTGTTAAATACATCACATGGAATCTTAATCACAGTGATTCATAAATTAAACGTTCACGCCTCCAGAGGGTTTAACAGTAAAATTATATATAATATTTTTGCTTACTTAACATATTGAGCTTTATAGAAATTAAGGATTTGGTTAAAAAATACGGAAATACGACGGCCATAAATAATATTACACTGGATATTGATGGCGGTCAGATTTATGGCATACTGGGCCCTAATGGATCGGGAAAGACAACTTTATTAAAAATAATCTCTGGGATCCTGCCTCCAACCTCAGGGTCTGTTACAGTCAATGGAATAAATGCTGTAACCGGTGCAGACAGTATTAAAAAGTTTCTTGGATATATACCGGAAACCCCTGCTTTATATGAATCGTTAACACCCATAGAATTTTTTAATTTTATAGGATCAGTTTTTAATATAGACAGCGCCACTCTTAAGGAGCGCATAAATGCGTTTTCATCAGCACTTGAAATTGAAAAGTATATGAATGAATTTATTGGGTCATTATCATTTGGTACAAAACAAAAGGTTGCAATTATCTCTGCATTAATCCATGATCCGCAACTTCTTGTTATGGATGAGGGTATGAATGGTTTAGACCCAAGGTCTTCCAGAATAATAAAGGAGCTTTTAAGAGATTTTGCGAGCAAGGGAAGAACGGTAATATTCTCAACGCATATTATGGAGATTGCAGAAAATGTATGCGATACAATATCAATACTTTATAACGGAAATATAGCAGGTACAGGATCTCTTGAAAAATTGAAGGAGGAGGCCGGATCAAACAATACGGACCTTGAGGAAATATTTTTAAGATTGACAGGTGATAATGATCTTGATACATTATTAAATTCATTGAAGGATTTATAATGAAGCACACTGAATTATTTCTAAGCAGGCTTCTTATAGTGGAGCAGCGATACCTGGCTGTTAAGGACACAACAAAATTTCAGAATGCGGTAAATTCTGCAAATAAGCAGGGATATTTTTTTAGAAATATTCTATCCACATATATAATGAATGCATTTACATTTATTTTATTCTCACTTTTAATTAACTCATTGTATTTTGGTGAAAGGAGCCCAGATTCAATAGCCTCATTTGGAATCATATTGTTTTCCTATCTTTTTTTGCTTGGTATTTATAATTCTGTAAATTTCATAAATACAATATATGCCTATGACCTCATGGCCCCATTAAAATCGCTTCCTGTTACTGTAAATCAAAACGTTCCATTTATTTCATGGTTTGTTTATAACTCATCGTCATATATGTTTGTTATAGTTCCATCAATAATTTATTTTTACATACTTACAGGGGATATTCAGACGATTGTTCTTGGTGTACTTTATTCGTTTATGTCACTAATACTTGGTTTTATTATATCAACAGTTATATTTATTTACAGGGGTGCCAGGACATCAAGACATTCATCAATAAGGAATTTCATTAGAATCACATTTACATTTTTGCTTCTTGGATTATTCTATGTAATTTTAGAAAATCCAAATTATTTTTCAGAAATGACAACTATTTTTAACAGTTTGCCCACCGTTTTAAAATATTTCTTATTTCCAATAAACATTGAATACATAGTGTATTTAAATTATTCATCCGGATTTATTATCAGGTTTCTTGAAATTATATTATCTTTTATATTTTTATTCGTTCTTATTTTTGTCTATTATAAAATTAGAAGAAGACTTTTCTATATGCTAATGTCATCAGAGGAACAGAAAAATTCTGAGAAAATATCAACAGGCATAAAGAAGGATAAATTATATGTTGCATTTTTAAAGAAGGATATTAAAACAACATTTAGAAAAATTCAAAATCTAACATACATATTTGTGCCAATACTTTTTGTGCTCCCATTCTTCTTTGCAATCATTGAACCGGAAACCGGTGGCATATCACTGGGCATTTTTATTTCCATCATATATCTAACAGTTATAGTCTCCGCATTTTACTCAATATTCCTTCTTGTTATTGAGGGAAAGGGCATAGAAATTTTAAACTCGCTGCCTGTTGGCAGAGGGCAAATATCAGAATATAAGACAATATTTGGCATGATTATATTTTTTGTTTTAATATCCATATATATGCTTGTTATGGATATTTTCTCCCCCGGGCATATATTGGAATATATATTTGACTGGTCCAATGCTATTATTATGTTTTTTGTTATATTATCCATAAATATCAGAAGGTTAATTAAAAAATTACCAGAGGGGGTTACCAGCATTAATTATTACTCATTTGGAAGATACCCAATGGCCATGCTTTTTATTATTTCAATAATTATAGCATTAATTTCTGTAGTTTCAAGCATGGCCTTATCATATTTTGTATCCCACGCCCTTAATTATTATGTTTACTGGGATTTACCTGTTAATATTGTTATATTATTAATATTAGTTTTAAATACCAGCACATTTAAAATACGAAAATATTATTAATAGTTTATAAATAAACCTACATCGTGATAAAATGGTTAATGTAAAGGAAGTTCCAGCTGAGGCATTAATTTCGGAAATAGTTAATGAATTTAAATCCAGGAATGTTGAAATTCCAGAATGGACTATGTTCTTAAAGGATGGAAAGGGCAAGGAAAAATCATGGACACAGCCAGACTGGTATTATACCAGACTGGCCTCAATACTAAGAAAAATTTATATAAAAGGGAACATAGGAATTTCAAGGATGAGCCAGGAATATGGCAGCAGGCAGGACAGGGGTACAAAAAGATACCATCCTGTACAGAGCAGCAGGTTCATTATAAGGTACATGTTTCATGCCCTTGAGACAATGGGCTATTTAAAAAAAGATAAGGCTGGCAGGGTACTCACACCGGCAGGCCAGGCACTGCTTGATAAGGCATCAAGGGACGCCATGAAAAAGGCTGTTGAGAATAACAAGGTTCTAGAAAAATATTTATGATAAAATTTATCAAGGTTATAATAATATTATATTCCGGTGTTGTAAATGTCTGCTGACGATGATGAACTGGAGCGAATAAGGCAAAGAAAACTGGCCGAACTCGAAAGAGAATCCCAGGAAAGGGCAATGGAAAGCGAGAGCCGGAGGCAGGCACAGGAAGAGGAGGCAAGGAAGCAGCAAATATTGAGGCAGATACTCTCTTCTGAGGCAAGGGAGAGGCTCAATACATTGAGGCTTGTTAAGCCCGAGCTTGTTGATAATGTCGAAAATCAGTTAATTCAACTTGCCAGTATGGGCAGGATCAACAGGGTAATAAGCGATGCCGAGTTAAAAAACATCCTGTTAAGATTGACCGGCACACAGCATGAAACAAAAATAGAGAGGAGATGAAAATGAGCAGAAATAAGCCACTAGGTAAAAAGTTAAGATTGATGAATAGAATAAAATCAAATAGAAGGGTACCTGGCTGGGTCATGCTGAGAACAGACAGGCATGTAACACAGAACCCAAAAAGGAAAAACTGGAGAAGGTCCAATTTAAAGCTTTGAGGTGTTTATAATGGTTGAGGAACAGAATTTAACAAATGAGCAGATAATAAATGTATCCCTGAGGGCCGCAAGGTTTTCATCCAGAAGCCGCAGGGCAGACACTGCAATTAAAATTATAAAGGAGCAGGTTGCAAAATACACAAAATCTGATATGGGCATGATATGGGTGGATAATAAGGTTAATGAGGCCTTATGGAGCAGGGGTAGAAAGCACATACCCACAAAAATAAGCCTTAAGGTAATAAAATTAGAGGATGGAACCGCTGAAATCATCCTACCATAAAATATAAAGTTATGATTAAAAAATTATCAATTTTTGGCAGTGATTTTATTGGCGTTTACGTTAAATCATTTAAGGATATGGCATTTATCCCAAAAAACCTGAATGACGATATTGAAAAGGTTATACAGGATACCCTTAAGGTTGAAACAAAGAGGATAATAATAAATAATTTTAGCCTTATTGGGACAATGATTGCGTTTAATTCAAACGGCATAGTTGTGTCAGGCCTTTCAGGGCCTGAAGATTTTCAGGGTATTGACCTTGACGGTAGAAATATACTATTTTTAAAGGACAGGTTAAATGCCGTTGGAAATAACATAATTACAAATGATAAAACCGCGGTAATACACCCATCATTTACAGAATCCTCAGAAAAAGCGATTGAGGATACACTTGGTGTTGAGGTTATAAAATCGACAATTGCAGGGGTTAAAACTGTTGGGGCTGTTGCCGTATTAAATGATAAGGGCATGCTTGTATCCCCAGAATCCAGTGAGGATGAAATACAAAAACTTAAAGATCTTTTTGGGGTTAATGTAAACACCGGAACAGCCAATTTTGGAAGCTATTATATAGGTGCATCCATTATAACCAATTCCAGTGGAATACTTGTTGGAAATGCAACAACATCAATAGAAATAGGAAGAATAGATGATACACTATCTTAGTTGAGATACAGTTATAACAGGTATTAGATTTATACCGTTTTCTTTTAAAAATTCTTTTGCGCCCTCCTCACGGTCAACAACACATATGGCATTTTCCACCACAGCACCATGGCTTCTTAATATCTCCACAGATTTTAAAATAGAACCGCCTGTTGTTGCAACATCATCTATAACATCTATTTTTTCCCCATTGTTAATTTCTCCTATCCATCTCTTATTTGTGCCATGAGTTCTTTCAGTCTTCCTTATTATTACATAATCTATTTTAGTTTTCAGTGCGGTGGCCACAAGTATTGGAACAGCACCAAGCTCCATGCCTGCAATCTTTTTTGCAGATATTTTTAACGATATTGCATCTGCCATGGCATTAAGTATTTCTGGCCTTGTTGATGCCTCCTTAATGTCAACATAATAATCAGATTTTTTACCTGATGTGAGGACAAAATAGCCAAACTTAACAGCTCCAGATTCCAGAAGCGTTTCCCTGATTCCCATATAGGTTTATTATAGTATGTATTTTTAATCTTTTTATACAATTTAATCTTTTTATACAATTAACCTTAATATGTCTTAATGGACTTACCAACAATGGAAGACAGCAAAATTATTTTTGCACTGGATGTGTATGACCGAGATACTGGAATAGAGCTGGCTAAAAATCTGGCAGATCAGGTTTTCGCCATAAAAGTTAACTGGCCAATCATACTTGAAAACGGCATAAAAATAATATCTGAGCTTTCAAAATATTCAAAGATAATATGTGATTTTAAGCTGGCTGATGTGGAAAACACCGACAAACTGATTACAGAAAAGGTTGCACAGTATGGTGCATGGGGTATTATATCACATGCATTTACAGGCATAAAATCATTAAGGGCGGTTGTAAAATCTGCAGGCCAGATGAAGGTTTTTTCGGTTGTTTCAATGTCCCAGGAATCATATATAGATAATGTATATGATAAGCTCGTGGATGATTCATTAAAGGCTGGAGTTTTTGGGCTTGTGGCTCCGGCAAACCGTCCGGACAGGCTTAAAAAAATAAGGGATATTTCTGGGGATATTAAGATCATAGCACCTGGTGTTGGGGCCCAGGGGGGTAATATCATATCTGCAATTATGGCGGGCGCAGATTATATTATTATAGGCAGATCAATATATGATTCTCCAGATCCCATTGGGGCCATAAAAAAATTTAATGATGAGGCCACAAAATTATGAGAATTAAAAATATATAAAACATTTTAACAATAAATTTAATATGTTATGTTCATTAATTGATTATGTACATTGCAACATTAAATATAAACGGAACAATAAATCAGAATATGGTTTCCAGAATAATGCCGGTACTGGATTATGTGTATAATAAAAACAAGGTTAGGGGTTTGATTCTCATAATTAATTCCGGTGGCGGGGATGCAAATTCAACAGAAATAATTTATAATAAGCTAAGAAAAATAGCAGAAAAAAAACCTGTTTATTCATCAATTCTTGGGACTGGCGCCTCTGGTGCCTACTGGCTTGCGTGCGCATCTGAAAAAATTTTTGCCATGCCCACATCAATAGTTGGATCCATAGGTGTTATAAGCATATCAGCAGATGTATCCGAGTTCCTAAGTGCTGCCGGTATTAGGCCAAGGATAACAAAAATAGGAAAATATAAGGATATGAACTCGCCATTCAGGCCCATGACAGATGAGGAACAAAACATATACTATGAAATAATGCAGGACGTTTTTAAAAGGTTCAGGGATGAGGTTAAATCAAGAAGAAACATCAAAAATATAGATGATGTTGCCACCGGTCTTGTATTTTCATCATCAAGGGCAAAGGAATTATCCTTAATAGATGAGATAGGTGATACGGAGGCATGTATAAACGATATGAAAAACAGAATCAAATCTGGTATTGGCATTAAGGATTTAACCCCACGCGGTGGTATAATATCCAGATTTATCTCAATGTCCACCGATTCATTTTTTAGCGAATTTTTTAAAAACAGGATCTCATAAAAATGAATTATACACCTTTTTGATCTCATCATATATTAAATTTTCATTTTTATTTATAACATATGCAATTCCAAAGGCAGCACCAAAACCGGTACCTTCCTTAACATATCCCTGTTCATAATAATCAAGACCCTGTATTCCGGAAAAATTGGTTTTTGCATATATTATGTTACCGCCTGCAATATCACTTAATAAATCGCCACGGTCATTAATTATATAACCTGTTGTAAATATATATCTTTTCTCATGAGATTTGTTTATTATTTTATCAAGGAGATAAACGCACGCCATCTGTGTGCCTCCGGCATACATTATTGTTGAATTTCTTACAGCCCCTGATATGCCTGTGGCAAGTGCCATCATGTAATCACCATACTGTATCATTGAATCCATTGCATTATTAACAGGTTTATATCGCTGAAAGGCCTCATCTGCAACCTTCCTCTTTAACTGATCAGGCCCGGATTTCATTGAACTGCTGGTCATATAATCATAACCAAGCGATCTAAGAACCATGTATGCTGTTGTTGTCCCGCCGGGAACGCTTTCAGCAAGAACAATATACTTATATTTTTTATCCAGCATCCTGCCAATATACCTGCCTGTTTCAACTGCCACATCATATTTGGTAAGTGCCTCCTGTTTTCTTGGGTCATTTGCAGGCCCAAGTTTTGTATGTAAATATGGAATCTTTGGTGATTCATAAAATCCAGCATCAACTATCAAAATATCAACACCCGAAACCAAATTTGCCGCCCTTGTTATTATTGACGGTGTGGGTATACCGTTTTCGGTCATTGGTATAACATCATAGGAAATGCATTTTCCAGAATATATAATCTCTGAATCAAGAACCGGTGTCAAAAACGTGAGCTCAGAGTTTTCACCTGCGGCAGATATTCCCGGAATTTTTGATATCTCTGTGCTACCGGCAAGCAAAACATATATTATATCATCATTTCTATCAATTTTATTTATTATGCTGTTTCCCTGAATAATCATGCATTTTTTATGCATTCCTTACCATAAACTTTTCCTGAAAAAAATTGTAATAAAACTAAAATGAATTTTTAGGACCCAAAAATTTAGATGCAGTTATTATAAAGTTAAATTTTATACATTAATATTATAAGGCATTTCATTTATAATAAAATTAAATAATTTAATAAATATTAACAATGATGCACGGTGGCAGGGTCCATGAAACTGCAAGGGAAAACGGTTTTAACATAAAATCAATCATTGATTTTTCCTCTAGCATGAATGATTTTATTAAATTACCCGAGATTACCATGGGTAGGGAATGCATTGAAAATTATCCTGACACAGATTATGAATATTATAAAAATTACATATCAGGAGGGGAATTTAAAAAAGATAATATATTAATTGTCCCAGGATTGACATATTTTATCCATAGAATTATGCTGCTTTCATCAGGCAATATAATTATTATAACCCCCACATTCAATGAATATTTATATGCAAGATCAAACTCCAAAAAAGTTGAGATTCCTTTATATGTGATTCAAAAAAATCCATACATTTTAAAAAATTATAATTTTAACTCAATATTTATTGTGTATCCATCAAGCCCAACCGGAGAATTAATGGAAGCCAATGTTATGAATGCAATATTAAATATAAGTTTGTTAAAAAACGCCCGTGTTTTTCTTGATGAATCATTTATATATTTTTCAGAAAAAAGGCCGTTAAATGAAATTTCATTGATTAATAAATATGGCAATCTATTTGTGTGCAGGTCATTAACAAAGGCTTTTTCAATTCCCGGTCTTAGAATCGCCTATGTGGCATCAGCCCCTGAAAATATCATCATGATGGAACATGATTTTGATCCATGGCGTATGTCCTCTGCATCACTTAAATATATATCTAAAATTAATTATAATAATCTGGCAGGACTTCCAGAGATGGTTACGCTTGAGAGAAATTATATTATTAAAAGGATGATGGGGCTTGGTTTCACTCCTGTTGGAAAACCGGTTGCAAATTATATAACATTTAAGGCCCCAGAACATATAAATATACTTGATCTTGATAAATTTTTAAAATCAAACGGCATATTAATAAGGATTCTTGATGATTATAAGGAATTTGGAACAAATTATATTAGAATTTCTGTTAAACGGAGGAATAAAAATGTTAGGCTAATATCAAAGATAAAGGAATACATGGGTGATTTATATAGGTAAAATAATACAGGTTCTTGGCACAACATCGGATTCAGGTAAGACCACTGTGGCCATGGCTCTATGCAGATACTACTCTGACCTGGGCTTTAGAGTCGCACCATTTAAAGCTGTAAACATGTCATTAAATTCAATATCCATAAGAAATGATGGGGAAATATCCCGTGCTCAGTGGTTGCAGGCGCTGGCCGCAAGGACTGAACCAGACGTCCATATGAATCCGTATATACTTAAGCCAGAGGGTTCAGGAAAATCACAGTTAATAGAACTTGGAAAATCGAAAGGTTCCATGCCACTAAATGAATATTTTAATTATCTTAAAATGCATGCCCCGGATGTTATTAAAAAATCCCTTGACTATCTGCTTGAACATTATGATATTATTATAGCCGAGGGTGCCGGATCACCCGCGGAGATTAACATGTTTGGCAGTGATTTTGCCAATACCTTTGTTTCAGGTATCTATAACACGCCTGCAATACTTGTTGCCGACATAGACCGCGGTGGCGTTTTTGCCTCCATTTATGGTACAGTAAAATTAATGGAGAGACCTGATCTATTAAAATATATAATAATAAATAAGATGCGGGGTGATACATCAATACTTGAAACAGGCATAAATAAAATAGAGGAACTTACCGGGAAAAAAATTATTGGCATAGTTAAATATACAAACATAAATCTTCCAGGAGAGGATTCCATGAATTATAATAATTCAAAACTTTACAGCAGAAATGTGGCCATAATAAAATATCCACACATGGAAAATTATAGCGATTTTGATCCATTATATTTATTTGGTATAGGTTATAATTATGTTGACAAAAATAATGTTGATGATATTCTGGATGCAAAAATAATAGTCCTGCCAGGATCGAAACTTGTATACTCTGACCTTGAATATATTAAAAATCATGGCATATATGAAAAAATAATGGAGATGTCAGGAAAATCAATAATAATAGGCATATGTGGTGGATACCAGATGCTTGGAAATAAAATAATGGACCCACATAGAATAGAATCAGAACAAACAGAATATACCGGTCTCAATTTACTGGATGCTGTAACATACTACAATGAAAAGAAAACTGCACGTGGTGTAACATACAGGCTAAATTCCAAACTATTTGGTAATACATCATTTTTTAATGGATATGAAATACATTTTGGATCAGTTTATGATCAAAATGATGCCCCTTTAAATGAATTGTGCGGGGGCTATGAGGGCTCAATCAATAAGAACGTAATTGGAACAAACATACATGGGATCTTTGAAAACACTGAATTCCTGGAGTATCTATTTGGATTAAAATTCCAGAATTATAACTCCATACTAAATAATAACATAGATACAATATCAAGGTCCATAATTTCAGGCATAAATGAAAAATATCTTAAAGAACTGATATTATGACACTAATTATATTGTTTCCAATTATTATTCTGATATTTTCTTATATATATGATATTTTTCTTGGCGAACCACCATTAAAAATACATCCGGTTGTGATTCTGGGAAAAATCATTGATTTTACATCCATTTATTTTAGAAAAATAAGCCAGAAAAGAATTGCAGGGCTTTTATTTCTTTTATTTATCATTATTTTATATGTAATTCCCTCAGCAATCCTATTTCTAATATTTCGCCTCAATAATCCCTATGCAATCTTAATTTATCTTTTAATTTCCATCTATATTTTGAAGTCCACATTTTCGGTAAAATCCATGCATGACCATATATTAAAAATTATTCATGCACTGGAATTAAACAATATTGACATGGCCAGGAGAAGTACATCACTTGTTGTCAGGCGCAGTACCGAGAATATGACACCGGGTCTTATATCATCGGCCGCTATAGAAACAATAGCCGAGGGCTTTGTTGATGGTTACCTCACCCCAATTTTTTTTTACTCATTTACCGGGCTGGCCGGTGCACTGGCATGCAGGGCCATAAATACTATGGATTCAATGGTGGCATATAAGGATAAAAAAAATATTAAATTTGGATATTTTACTGCACTAGCAGACACAATTATTAACTACATACCTGCAAGGCTTTCGTGTATTATCTTTTTCATTAGCTCAATGATTCTTGGCTATAAATCAAAATTCAGAACCGGTATTAATTCAACAGATAGTGTTAATGCCGGATTTAGTATAAATTCAATGGCTGGAATATTAAACGTGAGGCTTGAAAAGGTTGGTGAGTATATTATAAATGAATCTGGCAGGGAACCCAATATCAACGATATTAAAAGGGCACTGAAAATTTATTATTTATCAAGTTTAATATCCTTAGTTTTTGCGTGCATAATAATCTATATTTTGTATCTTGCCGGGATAGTTTTAATAATTTAGAGGTTTTATATTAATTCATATTTTTATTATAAGATTAATATAAATTTAAATATTGGGATAAATAAGGATATTCGTGATAACAGATTTTGCATTTAAATGTGTATTAATGAAGTTAATTATAGGAATACTTATATAGTCTTTTTAAATACAAATCTTGGAACTGTAAGATGTTTAAAATAATCTTGCAGTAAAAAGACTGTCGAAGTGTTATCATGACCGATCTTTTAGAAGATTTTGAAACAAAGAGAGAATCAATCCGGGAAGAGGTTGAATCACACATTAAAAAGCGAGATGAGGCTAATGCACAGGCGCAAAAATATGCCAAGATCCGGGACGAACTTAATCAGAAAACCCATGAAATGAGGGAGCAGGCCAAGGCTAAGATCGCTGAAAAAAACGACCTTATTGAGAAGATCAAAACCTTAAGGGAAGAAAAGGAGGAGCATTATAAAAATCTATCAGAACTTAAAAAGAAGCTCAGGGAAATTAAAAGCGGGGAAGCGTCCGGACTGGATATTAAGGATATTAAGGCCAAGGAAAAGGAACTCCAGTATCTTGAAAAAAGGCAGCAGACAACAGAGCTTACAAAGGAGGAAGAAAATAAAATTATAGTGGAAATAAGAAGACTTAACAATGAAATCAGGAAGGCCAAGGCAAACAGGGAGGAGGAACTATTAAAAAATAAGGACATAAAGGAGCTAACTGATAAAATTAATGAGGAAAGAGCACTTGGAGAGCAGTATAAAAAGCAGATAGAGGAAATGTCAGAAAAGATCTCGAAATTAAGTGATGAGATCAATACCATGCTTCAGGAGCTTGATGAGGTACGCCATACAGCAGATGAGAACCATGAACTATTTGTAAAATACAGTCAGGAATCAGAAAAGGAGCATGCCGCATTTATAAAGGCAAAGAACGATTTAAGGGATCTGGAAAAGGCCATATATGCCATAAAAAATAAAACAAAGGTTAGCAAAAAGAAGGAAAAGGAATCTGAACTTCAGGAAAAGGCCTCAGAGCTTTATGAGAAGTTTAAGGCTGGAGAGCAGCTTACCACAGAGGATCTTTTAATTTTGCAAAAGGCTGGTTTCCTGTAATTATGAAAACCTACAAGGTAGGATTTTTATTAATAATTTCCGGATTTATACTATCATTAATTTTCGCCGTGCTGGGCATAGATAAGGTTGGATTATTTCTCTTTTTTCCATTTATTATAAGTACCAATCCTGTTTCAATAATACCATTTTTATTAATTTTTATAGGTTTTATAATGCTTTTTATATCCCCTATATTTGTCTTAAGGAATGAATATGAAAATAAATACGATGATTACTATAATAATGATATCTATCAGAATTTAAATCAGGATAAAAATGTAATAAATGAGGATAAGAATAAAAAAAATTCATTTGGTGGCCTCATAATGGTTGGGCCCATACCAATTATTTTTGGTAATGATAAAAAAATGATTTATATATCCATGATAATAGTTGTTATAATAATACTTCTTTATATATTCTTTATATATCATCTTCTATAATCTTTGATGCCAGTGATACGTTATATATTCTTGATTTACCCTTTAATTCCAGTTCTGGTGATATTATGCTGTCCACAATTTCTGAATCCTGGCCAATAACACAATCCCTCATTATCACAGAATTCTTTATTTTTGAATTCTCTCTAACTGTTACATTGGGCATTAATATTGAATTCTCTATCTCAACATTTTTTTCTATATTAACAAAATCATATATGGCCGAGCTCTTTATTTTAACATCCCTGTCAATTTTTATTGAGTTCCCTATATAACTGTTATAGATCTGGCATGAATCAAATTTGGATGATGTTTCTATTATGTTTTTTCCCTTTATAAGTTCATCATTGTATTCCTTTCCATATTTATTCACCATTATCTGATTTGCCCTTATAAGGTCGTTGGGCCTTCCCGTATCAAGCCATATGCCCTTCCCAACATAACCATATATTTCAATGTTTTTTCTTAATAATCTTGGAAAAAGGTCACGTGCGAAATCATAGGGCACTGTTTTAATGTAAGATAATATTTCGGGCTCAATAACATATATGCCTGTATTGGCTATATGTGAGAATGTTTCCGATTCTGATGGCTTTTCCAAAAATTTAGTTATTTTATTATTCTTAAGCTCCACTATCCCAAACTGGCTTGGGTCAGAAACCTCTGTTAAAACTATGGTAATTTTGGCATTATTCTTTTTATGGAAATTGATAATATCCTTTATATCAAAATCAGATAATATATCCCCGCTGCCAACAACAAAGGTATCATCTATGAAATTGGATATTAATTTTATGCTGCCTGCCGTACCAGCCGGCTCTTTTTCAACGGAAAACAATATGCTCTGATCCGAATTTTTTGTTTCAATTATACTTTTAATAAGGGCCTCAAATTTGTAACCTGTTGTGACTATGACATCATTTATTCCGGCCCTGTAGAAAGAGTCAAGAAGATATGACATGCATGCCTTTCCGGCCACAGGTATTATTGGTTTTGGAATGGAATATGTTATTGGTCTGAGCCTTGTACCCTTTCCGCCAGCCATTACAACTGCTTTAAAAACCATGAATACCAATAATATATTATCTTATTAATTTTTTTAATGTATGTATAATTTTAATGTAAAATTTAAATATTCCAGTGAATATTAATGCGTGTTGATTTAAATGAATCATATAATTTTTATAAAAAAAGCAGTCTCTGAGGCATTTGCCAGCATATAGTTATTGGTTTATATGAAGAAAGTTTTAGCATCAAAAAGATTAGATCTATAGGTGTTTGTTAACATGGTTAACAGAAACCAGAACAAGATTACTAGAAATTCATTTATATAAATACGTGGATTTATTTCTAATAGATTTATTTATAAATTATTTATTAATAATAGTATCGATATATATACAATTATTTATTATAATATTTATGAATAACTATACGACTAAAAATAGAAGCTATAGATGGATTGGCATTGCGGTGTTGTTTTCATCTTTTACTGCTTTGTTGGCAATTACATTAAGTGGTATAAATTTGTACGGAAATAGCGCCATTTTAGCTCTTTATTTTACTAATCACATATCACTTTCTTCAGCTGAGTTATCTCTCAGTGCTCTGGTTTTTCCTGCAGGATTTGCAATAAAATATCTGCTGGGCACAGCAGGATATGAAGCCTTTATTGACGGAACAACAATAATTTTTATCAGGTATACCGTTCTCGATGTTTTGGGATTTTGGGGATGGATGATACCGGCTTCAATATCAGGTGCATCAGCATGACTAAGAAAATAAAAAGCTTAAATTATGACATTTATTCCTATTTTTTATATTATTTTTTAGTTTTATATTTTGCCATAATTTTTGTGGCCTTTTTTCATACATCTATATTCATACTTTCTTCCACAATTAAAAGAGAAATATTTATTGCATTGGTACTGTATCTAAGCTTTTTGTCAATGAATTATTATAAAACAGGATATTTAAAGCCTTTATATGCATTACTGGAGTTATTTCCACTCCTTCCAATAATTTTATATTTTAAGGGTAAGTTCTTTTCTAAAAACCAAAAGGAGTTAGGTACATATTTTATATACTCTCTCCTATTATTTATTTTTATTTTTTCCTTTACCATTGTGATTTCTGCATTAGCATTGATATATAAACCTTTATTTTTCAGCATGGTTGGAAGTAAGCCCTATGCAGATAAATTTTTGAAGCCTGTAGCTGTCTATAAAAATACTTCGTCTTTCATAATTTTACATAATCTAGCATTTCTTTCATTAATAATATTGGGTGGCCCATTTCTATATATTCCAACCTTCGCCGGTTCGTATTTCATGGCTATAATTACAATGCCAGTACTGGCAGGCGCTATTATAAGCGGATATTTTAATTATATTTTACCAAACGCTATTCTGGAAATTTCTGGAACAATAATAGCCGCTGCCTCCTCTTTTATTTTATTCATGTTTGTATTGGAATCAATTAAAGAAAATAAGCAATTTATATTCCCTAAAAAATATTTAAAATACATCATTTCTGGACTTATTATGTCCCTTATGAGTTTTCTGTTTGCATGGCCTATTGAAGTTTTATTGATTACTAGGAACATCACGTTTGTATGGCTTAAGGCCTTCTATTTTATTGATTTATATATTCTGGTGGTTGATTTCATCATTATTTTTAAGTTATTCAGGGGAACTTTCATGTCCCCTCTAGAATATTTTAGCCTTTATTTTTTCATCTCTTTATTTTTATTTGGTTTAGTTGGTGCAAAAACAATACACTCATCAATTTGGTATTTAATATTATTTGGTACCTTCTCCAATTATTTTATGTTATATTCACTATTTTCAATATTTAATTCTAATAATGAAATAGGTAAAATAGATGGTGACCTCATTTATGTAATAGCGAGGGGAAAAAGTATGACCCCTGTCATAGAGGGGGGAGATATTCTTATTATTAAGAGAGTTAACAGCATAGAAGAATTAAGTATTGGTGATATAATAACATATAGAACATCCGCCATATATTCACCACTGAATAATTCTGGAATTGTAACCCATAGAATAATTAAAATTATGGGGGATAAAATTTTTGCCAAGGGTGATAATAACGCGTCTATTGATGCTCAAACAATATACCCTGATGATATTATAGGTGTTGTATTAGCAAAATTAACATATATAACAGGAAAGGTACAAACATTGGAGATTTTAAAACAGGATGATAAAATTAAAAGCGAATTTCCCTACATTAATAATTTAAATCCAAGAGTTAAACATAATAATCAGTTTCATGAATTTTATCTAGTACTAATATCCTTTTTATTAATCATCTTGGTATTGGTTTAAATTGTAATTTTTCTCTAAAGTCTAGAATAAAAATTGATCTTTTTAATCTTAAAAAAGTCAATTAATTTTAAATATGATTGAATGGATGTGATTTATATTTGGATCAAATTTATGGCAAATTAATTATGCACCCAATTCCAATTATTAAGAAAAGTTAAATATTTTAATTAAAATAAGCCTAAAATGAATTATAACATACCGGAACCAAAAGTTTTTCCGCAGAGGGTTAGATCATCCAAGAGGAAATGGTATGCTATAATTGTAATTATTATCCTTTTAATATCATCATTTTCAATACTCTCGGCATTACATCCGCATCCAATTGCACCTGAAACTTCCATTGCATCAGCAGGCAACTATGTAAGCACCGGCACACCATATAATATTACAATTAAACTCAATCAGCCCCCAAAATACGTGAAAATTTTCTGGGGGGATAATACAAACTCAAATATAAGCACATCCGGTACAGCCATCACCATAAGCCATATTTATACAAATCCAGGAATATATTATATACATTATTTTGCAGTCTTTACCTCAGGTATTTTATTTCCAGATTATTATATACCGGTTTATGTATCTTCTAACTATTTTTCAAATTATACGGCACAGGGCATATTGTCAGTGTATAATTATTCAAGGTCACCCATAAATCCTGACTCAAATATTTTTTATCCTAATACTAATATGAATATATCGGGATCATTTACACCTCCTGATGATCCTAATTACAGCCTTATTTCAGGAACATTTTATCTTTTTAAAAATGGAAATATTATAAAAACTTTTAACATTAATACATATTTTGATCACAGTTCAAAATCATATGTATATAAAAATTTAATTTTTAATTTTAATCATACTGCACCAGGAAATTATACAATGGAGCTTGTTACATATTCTGGAAACGTTTCATCATCGGGAAGTGTTAGTGATATCATATCATCAAAATATTTTCTGGATGTTATTATAACATCCAAAATCCCACATATTTATATAGATAAGAACATGCCATACATTGCATTTGCCTCATCATCACCATATAACAATCTTAATCCAGAAACTGCATATACGTCTGGGGATATGCAGATTTTAATGAACACCGAGGAATTCCTATTTTATTATAATCAGACCTCAGGCAAGTATTATCCAAATATAGCAGATTACCCAGAAATAAAAAATGATAACAAAACCTTTATATTTAAAATATCAAATTCATTTAAGTTTCAGAATGGTGAAACTGTAAATGCCTATGATGTTTATTATTCACTTGTAACTGACATAATCCTTGACAATGTAACACCCCAATCACCAGGATGGCTGCTTGCTCAGTACGTAATCCCTGGGAACTATTATACAAATGTAACATATAATAATATAAAGAACGCAATATCGTATAGCAATACATCAAACACTGTTACAATAAATTTTACCCATCCAATGAGCAATGAAACAGTTTACAGAATACTCACATCTCCTGGTGCATTTATTACATCGGCCTCTTATATGATCCAGCATGGTGCTGTTCTAAATATTACAAACGCTGGAATAGAAAAATTCAGGTCAAACTATGAAGATGGAAACTACAGTTACTTTGTAAACCACATCATCTCTGATGGCCCTTATGAAATTTTATCATTAAATAAAAACGCTGTCACGCTTATAAGAAACCCGTTTTTCATGGGAACAAAATATAATGCAATCCCGCATTTTGATATAATAAAAATATATTACGGCCTTTCCCTGGCAGGCAGGCTGCAGGGATTAAGATTAAATGCACTGCAGATGGCCTCTGTGCCATATGAATATTCAAATGCGTTCAGTGCAATAAATAATATTTCAATATCGGGCAATGTAACATATTCCGAAATATACAGTTTTAATTCAAATGTAAATCTAACAATGCTTGGAAACTACGGTTATTTTAATATGCCATATAATTTATTCTCAAATATAACTGTCAGGGAGGCTTTTTATAATGCATATCCAGGAAATAACCTGACACTTTCCAAGCATCTGTGGGATCAGTTTGTGTTAAATGCCGGTGATAAATATAATATAAAAAATTCAAGTGGTGTATTTCTCTATAATAACGCCACATTAAAAATACCATTATTTGTCAATTCTATAATAAATGACCCGGAGGTTGTTAGATATATTAACAATTTGCAGGGTGTCATAAAAGGATTAAAGGTAATAATAATTCCAGTTACAGGAGATAAAATGAAATCATACGAATTTTATGGTAATAATCCAATGCCTATTTACCTATCACTTTTACCCTTAAATATGAATTTAACCGAGAAAATTAGCTATCTTGGAAATCCAGAAAATGGAACATACATGTATCAGAACGGTTTCAGCATAGGACTGTACAATAAAAGCCACAAAAATCAGACCAAACTTATGTTAAATTTAAGTGCCTCAATAAATAAACTAACATTTAATTATTCAAGTAAGAACATAACCGATGCCCAGGAAAATCTCAGCATGCTCTACCTTTATATATTCACAAATGAAAATGTAACAATAACACATATTCATAGATCCAGTATTTATGGTTTTAGGTACTCTTTAAATAAAAATTATAACATAATAACATTTAATACATTATATTAGTTTCTTTTAAACTCGAGTATAGGAAGCATGCCACCCTGCCGTTGTAATAATCTGTGAATGCCGGTTTATTGTCCTTGCATATATCCATTGCATATTTGCAGTTCCAGAAATATGGACATCCAACCCTGTTCTCCTCCCTGCTTATTTCTCTTCCCGACATCATATCCATGGAAAATGGGTGCAGCTGCTCATTATTAAATTTTACTGTTGAATTTTTCTCCACAGGCATGCCTGCATATATGACGCAGACATCATTGAATGCCCATGGAAATTGAATCACAGCCCTTGGTCCTGATGCCACTGCCAGGGTGGCAAATTTAAATGTCTTTGATAATATATTTACATTTTTTAGTAAATTTCCATCCACATCTCCAGGTTCCTCAATAATAAGTAATTTTACATCGGAGAATGCATAAATAGCAAGCAGTATATGCTTAAGCAGTTCTGGGTCCACCTCATGGGGGTATTTATTAAGTTCTGAAGTATCAGATTTTATATTCATATATTTTAAATATTCGAGTATGTAGGCGTTTATTTCACTGTTAAGATCATGTTCTATTCCATGCCTGTTTATCCTGAGCAAAAGATTAAAAAATCTAAAATTTTTTTTCTCCATATCTATTCTAATCTTGTCCCTTGCATAGCTGTAATTATATTTAGAATTTTTTTTATAATAAATATTGACATAATCATCCTTAAATCTATAGAAATCCCTTAATTCAACTATATTTGCAAGATCTATGCCCTTTTTCTGGAGCAGCATAATCTCCATGAGTTCATTTTCTGGCTCCTCTGATCTTTCAAGTACATTCTTTATTTCATTTAATTTATTAATAACGCCGTATTCTGTTGCCCAGTATCTAAGATAATTTTCAGTATCAGGATACTTTTTATAACCATCCATTAAAAGTTTAATATCCTCCCTAGAAAATGTTTCCCTTCTTAAAACAGCATTTAATATCCTTACCCTTGCAGAATATGGTATAAAATCTATTATTTGATCCTTAATTTTTAAGGTTTTATCAAACAGTTCGCATGCGTGTTCAGGTATTATAAACACATTTTTAAGCGAGTATGCTGCGGCCATTAAATTTTTATCGTTCTTGCTGTATCTTTTAATTCTATTAATTAAACCTGAGACATCCTCACCGAGAATTTCCATTGTTCCTGATACTTTAATATTTTCATCGGCATTAAGATAAAAAATGGACATAAACAGATCCTTTCTCTCATCATTAAAGATTAGAAGTACGCTTTCATTATCCATTATTTCATGGTTTAATCCGTATAGTCTAAGGTTTTTATTATTAATAGCCGAGAAGTTATTGAATTTAATAACAGGATTATTCCTTTCCATAGATTCCGGACCTCCTGATGCCATAGCCTAACCCGTGGGCAGAAAGAACGAATAATGACAGAAAAATAACTGGAAACATTTCAACCCACCACATCCCAATGGATAAATAAGTAATTCCGTTGCCGTTAATATACATTAATGTACCAAGATTAACCAGCAAAAAATTGCCTGTATAAATACCAAAAAATAAAATTAAATTAATAATTGCATACATTGTTCCAATATCTGAAAATATATATGGAATCAATTTTTTAAAGACATATTTTATTAAATATATTAAATTTCCATCAGGTCTTTTAAGATTAATCAGGCGCCTGATATAAAATGGAAACCATGAAATTCCTGCACCTATTATTATGCCATAAATTGACGGCCTTATAATGTACATTAATATTAATATGAACACCATATAAGGCATGCTGAATAGGGATAAATTAAAGAGTCCTATTATTTTACTATAAATCCTATTTCTTAAATAATAACCGGGGAAGGAAATTATAAATCCTATTAAAAGGGCAAGAAAAACCGAGGAAAATGTTAAAGTTAAATCCAGTTTTAGCGTGGCCAGCATTGCCGGAAGTAAATTTATTCCAAATATTGAGGTACCAAAATAATAGTGCCATCCATCAGAAAATTTTGGCGGGCTTGGAAATAAAGTTTTATTGTAACTAAATTCAATAAGGCTGTATATACTTTTAACACCAAGATAATAGGGATATAATTCATCAAGAATGTAAAAAATAATATAAAGTAAGAATACTGCAAGAAATACAATAAGTTCAAGGTTCCAGTTTCTAATATTCCTCTGCATTTTTTGTGCCCCCAAGTATCATTATATCCATCATTAAATTAAACACAATAACCATTGAAGAGAATATGAAAGCTGAACCAAGCATGCCCATCAATCCCGAAGGAAAATCAATTATTGAATATATAAAAAATTCACCAAGATTCATGTATGAAAAAATGTATGTAACTATTATAATTCCACTTAAATAAATTCCGAAGATTGTTTTGTACTCATGAAGCATAATATACCTTATATTTCTCTTAATATGATAAATAAAATTATCATCATCAACATTTTTTAAAATTCTGATCCTAACATATTTTTTTTTGTATTCAATTGTTGTAAGCCTCTTAATAAATATGGTAAGATACAATGCCACCGGTATAATAATTGAGACAAACGGCATTACAAACCTTAATAAATAATAGTAAAGGAATCCTAATGATCCATGTATAATCGCATCAAAAAGTATAATATCTGTTGGCCTTGTTATTATTATACCGTTGTTTGCATAGATAACCCATGAATATTTTGCTGCATAGTATTCAGGCATTATATATCTGTATGGTAATATTCTATATACCCCAGAAAGTATACCTATAAAAACTATTGGTAAAATAAAATATAAAACAGTTACAGGAAAAATATTTATATCAAGTCTCTGATCTTTCATGGATCTGAATCCAAGGAAGAAGCCTATTTTATATGAAATTACAAGTATAACAATAAATGCCAGAATTATTAAAAAAAGTGTTTCAGGCAGCATTTCCATTATACCTGTATGGGTACTCCCAGAATATATCAAATTGGATGTATTTCCGAGCCTTAATGTTATTAAATCATATATAAAATAGAAATACTGTATAAAAAGAGGCTTGTTTAATCCAAGAATGTTATTTGCGCTGGACAATGAGTTATAATCTGCATAGATATATGAAGACGGAATTAATTTTTCAATAATAAAAAGCACAAGAGTAACGCCTATAAAAACTGAAAGATATTTTATTAACAGTGTTTTACAGGCTTTTTTCCACATAAAATGCGCAATACAAAAACCACATTTAAATTTTTATGTTTTTCAGGATGCCATCAATTTTCATTCAGCGTATCGGTAAAAAAGGTCATTAATACATCATCAACGTATTTATTGTCTATTATAAACTGATTTTTTCTGACGCCCTCGTATTCAAATCCGATTTTTCTGTAGGCCTTTATGGCATTTACATTTGTTGAAAATACCTCCAGATTTACCTTTTTTATGCCCTCCTTTTTTGCCCATTTCAGTGCCTCAAGAATTAACCTTGTACCTATCTTCATATGCCTGTATCCAGATCTAATTGCTATGCCCAGATTGGCGGTATGCCTGTTTTTTTTATAAAGCCCCCTCTGCAATGTTAAAACACCAATGACCATTGAGCCATTGAGGCATATTAATGTTAACTCATCGGGATTTTTTAGCCTTTCCTGCTCCCCCCTTTCAGTTAAAAGATAATACTCGCTTACAAGGTATACCTTTTCATCCATAACGCTCTGCATGCAGTTTATTATTCCACGAGCATCTGCCGGTGTTGCCCTTCTAATCTCAAGATCATTCTTTTGGGATTTTTTCCATAACATCATTATTTACTCTCCAGAATATTTTTTATATCGTTATATATAGATTCTATTTTATCTATAACATCCCTGCCGTATTTTAATATTTCATCACGCCGGTCGAGAAACGTTGAGGTAAGTATTGCCCCCTCCCTTGATGCCTCTATAATCCCATCACGTTCAAGTATCCTTAATGAATATCTTATTTTATGTTCTGGTATGCCTGTCTGCTGGGATATTTTAATTATCCCCAAAGGCTGCTCATGCAGCAATGTTTTAATTATCAAAACATGCCTGTTAAGCGTATCTGCGTCTTCATTTATTTCCTTGAAAATAGAGTAATCCTCCATGGTTAATGTATGACAAGGCTTTATATATTATTATCTAAATTTTATCATTATCAATTGAATACAGAATCTTATCGTCTTCCTTTATTGTAAATCTTGATGTTGTGCCCAGAAGTTCCTTTAATTTTTCTATTCTTTCATTTATATATTCATCATATTTTGATGGGTCATTTGAATTTTCTCTTATCTTTAATGTGTTTTTTAACAGTGCTATCTGCAGCTTTATCTCAAATTTCTTTCTATCGCTAAATGAATCTATATTAAAGGTTTTTGACATTTAACCTGTATCCCATTATTATTTTATTAACTTTTTCTAAAGAATTATCTTTTATGATTAAATACACATGTATGTTTAATCTTAAAAAAATCAGTGAATTCGCCTACGAACTGCCAGAGGACCAAAGTATGAAAGTTCCTGGTATAATTTATATAAATGATACACTTTTAAAAAATTTTACAAATGATGAGCCAATAAAACAGGTTAGAAATGTGGCATCGCTGCCCGGGATAGTCAAGGCATCAATAGCCATGCCGGATATACATATGGGTTATGGCTTTCCGATAGGCGGGGTTGCAGCCTTTGATTATGATAACGGCATCGTATCTCCCGGCGGCGTCGGTTATGATATAAACTGTGGGGTAACCCTAATTAAAACAAATTTAAAATATCAGGAAGTAAGAAATAAAATTGCTGATATTATTGAAAATCTTTATAAATCAATACCTGCAGGGATAGATCATAAGTCAAGCCTTAGATTGAACCAGCAATCATTAAGCAATATACTTTCTGAGGGCATTTACTGGGCGTTGGAAAATGGATATGCAACAGAAAATGATATGTTAAATACTGAGGAATCCGGAAAAATTGAATGTGATGCATCCTATGTAAGTGAAAAGGCAATGGCCCGCGGTATTAATGAACTTGGTACCCTCGGGGGTGGAAATCATTTTCTTGAGATACAGCGCGTCAGTTCAATTATGGATGATAAAACATCCAAAATGTTTGGCATGGAACCCGATCAGGTCACCATTATGGTACACACAGGTTCACGTGGACTTGGTCATCAGGTGGCAACTGATTTTATAACTGAGATCTTGAATTCTGGGGAAGGTATAAAAAATGAAAATGATAAACAGTTAACATCAGTGTACATATCATCAAAAATAGGGCAGCGTTATATAAACTCCATGAATGCAGCTGCCAATTTCAGCTTTGTTAACAGGCAGATAATTACATATAAAATAAGAAAGGTTTTTGAGGAAACATTCAAAAGAGATTATGAATCACTCGGTATGGATATACTCTACAGCCTTGCACACAATATGGCAAAGCAGGAATATCATATTATAGAAAATACCAAGAGGAAGCTGCTTGTTCATAGGAAGGGTGCCACAAGGGCATTTCCGGCAGGTGTTGCAGAAGGAAAATTTTCAAGTACAGGATATCCTGTTATAATTCCAGGTGATATGGGCACAGCCTCCTATGTTCTTGTTGGTACCCAGGAAAATATGAAAAATTCATTTGGAAGCTCATGCCATGGTGCAGGAAGGGTCTTAAGCAGAAAGGCATCCAATGAAAAATTCACACCGGAATCTGTTCTAAGGGAACTCAATGATAGGGGCATATATATAAGGGCAGCAACAAAAAAGGTTATAACCGAGGAATCACCAGAAAGCTATAAGGATATTGATGAGGTTATAAAGGTTGTTAATGGGGCTAACATCGCAAGGCCTGTACTGAAATTAACGCCGCTTGCAGTCATGAAAGGATAATTTATATTATATTTTTTCTCGTAATTTCTGTTATTCTTTTAATTTTATCATAAAGTTCCATGAATTCTGGAACTGTTAGCTGCTGTGCAGCATCACTTAAAGCCTCCTTTGGATTTGGGTGAACCTCTATTATCAGCCCATCAGCACCAGCCGCAGTACCCGCCATGGCCAGTGGTTCCACGTATCTGTTTATGCCTGCCGGATGGCTTGGGTCTATTAAAACAGGGTATTCTGTTTTTTCATGCAGAACCGGAACTGCAGATACATCAAGTGTAAACCTTGTGGAGGTCTCGAATGTCCTTATACCTCTTTCAACCAGCATTATTTTTTTATTACCGCCAAGTGCAAGGTATTTTGAAGACCCTATCAGCTCATCAATTGTATTTCCGAAGCCTCTTTTAAGAAGTACTGGCTTATTATATTTACTAACTGCCTTAAGAAGAGAAAAATTCTGTGAATTTCTGGAACCTATCTGTATTATATCTGCATATTCCTCAACAAGTGGCAGGTTTTCCTCATCCATAACCTCGGTAATTATTGCCATGCCTGTTTCCTCCCTTGCCCTTGCCAGAAGCTTCAATCCCTCCTCACCAAGTCCCTGGAAGGATTCCGGCTGCGTTCTTGGCTTGAATGTACCCCCTCTGAGAACATTCACACCGATTTTTTTGAGGTCCCTGGCAACGCCAAGTATCTGCTCCTCACTTTCCACTGAACACGGTCCGGCGATCATGAGGAATTTATCATCTGTTAATTCCAACTCGTCATTTATTTTTATGTCAATCATTTTTACCACTAGCTATTTTATTTATTAAACCTTCACCTGAAAGCAGTGCTGTTCCTATAAGAAGCCCGTCATATTTCTTTATTGGCAGGGCCTCCACATTTTCCAGGGAAATACCGCTTTCAAGGACCAGTGGCAAACCAAATTTTTTTAGGAAGTCATATGCATTTTCTGATTCATCTTCTATTTTTAATGTTTCAAGATTTCTTCTATTGTAGCCAAGCAATACATTTTCATCTGGGTATATATTGCCAATTTTTTTCATATCATGTATTTCAAGGAGCACCTCCATATTTAATGAGGCCCCGTACCTTATAAATTCCCTTATTTTATTGTAGTCAAGGAAATCTGCTATCAGCAGGAACACATCTCCACCGATCATGTAGGATGATTTTATCATATCCGTGCTAGATATGAAATCTTTAATTAATATTGGTTTGCTATAGCATTGCACGGATACAGCATCTAACTGATTCCCATTGAAATAATGGGGCTCCGTTAAAATACTGAATCCTGCAACGCTTTCCTTAATCTTATTATAGTATTTAAATATATCATTATTAACAATATTGTTGAAACCTGATGGTGATTTCCTTTTATACTCAGCTATAATTCCTGGTTTTATTTTAGAACTTTTTAATGAATCCTTTAGGCTCAATGTATTTCTAATGCGTTTATTGTCCATAATTAATTCTCTACTGTAATTCTCCCTGTAAATATCATCCACTATCATACTGCATCAATAAAATTTTTTAAGACCCTATATCCATCATTTGTATAGTAACTCTCGGGATGGAACTGGACTCCAAAAAAGTGGTTATCGCGTGAATGGAAACCCATTATCTCGCCATCAGTTATGGATACCGCATCAACTATAATGTTGCTGTTTTCAGTAACGACTAGGGAATGATACCTTATTGCATTAAACGTTTCTGGTATACCATTATAAATGATGCCTTCTGAGTGTTTAATGGCATCTATCTGCCCATGCATAATTCTTTTTGATAGCCTGATATCTGAACCAAGATAATACGCCAGTGTTTGATGCCCAAAGCATATTCCAAGGAATTTCTTATGCCTGTTATTATCTATAAATTCGTACAGTTTTCCACGGTCCTCTATATTTTTTGGATTGCCTGGGCCCGGGGATATTATTATGCCATCATAATCTGATTTTTCAGGGCTTATCATGTCATTTTCCAAAATTTTTACATCAACCCCCATGGATGCAACATACTGGTATATATTATACACAAAGGAATCGTAATTATCAATTATTAATATCCTTTTCATATAAACCACCTATAACAGTTAATGCCTTGGAATACATTTCATGAATTTCATTTTCTGGGATAGAATCCTTAACAATACCTGCACCTGCCTGTATATATGAACCATCTTTATTTTTATATAAACTCCTTATTAGGAGTGCCATATCAGCATAATTCTTGCCGACAATCCCAAGTGTACCGGCATAAGGCCCTCTGGGCTTTTCCTCGTATAAATTTATGAGCTGCATGGCACGCTTCTTTGGTGCTCCGCTTACAGTGCCTGCAGGAAAAACTGCCCCAAGTATATCACCAAGTTTTTCTGTTTTTAATTTGCCGGTAACCTGGCTAACTATGTGCTGTACTGTTGAAAATTTTTCTATGGTCATGGATTTTACCACCCTTACTGAACCAGGTATGCATATCTTTCCAAGATCATTCCTTGCCAGATCAACAAGCATCCTGTGCTCCAGAAGCTCCTTTTCATCACTTAATAGTTCTTTTTCAAGTCTTAAATCCTCGATTTCGTCATTACCTCTTTTTCTTGTTCCAGCAATTGGGTCTATCATTATTTCATTTCCATTTAATGTAAACAGGTTTTCCGGTGAGCTACCTATTATTTCCATATCACCAAATTTGTAGTAATAAACATACATTGATTTATCATATTCCAGAAAATTCCTGAGCAGGCTGATCGCATTAAAACCATCAACATCAAATCTCTTTGATATTACCATCTGCAGAAGTTCACCATTTTTTATTCTATTTATTATCTCAGAAACAATTTTTTCCATATTATTATCCATTATGCTCTCATTTTTTATTTTTTTAGTACTGTTATTTCTCACAATTTTTCCTGTATAAACCTTTTCAGGGATAAGCATGGCCACAGATGGCCATGATGATTTTTTAATCCCTATATCCGGATATATTGAATCAACAAAATCATATGTAACAAACATTGGTACCATGGAAGAATTTTTTAAATATTCATCAATGCAATTTAACTTATCAATTGCATTTTCATTTATCATGATGGGATTCTTATTAGATACAAATAAATATTCAGTACCATTTATTCTGTCCGCATCAAACCTAACAAAGTATGCAAAATTTTTATCAATACATTTTTTAATACTGTTTAAGAGCATTTTTTTCACCTAGTTTTATGAAAAGTTCATCTATCCTTTTTTCCGATTTTTTACCTATTTCACTTTCAAGCGAACTGCTTAAATCTATAAACTCCGGATTTAATGATAAAATATTAGAAACATTTTCAGGGCTTATTTTCCCTGCAAGTCCAATACCTGTAAGATCAATATTTCTTAGATCATCCATGCGATTTACTATACCTGATCTATCCTCTAAGAGTATATAATCGGATCCTGCCTTTTTATATTCATCTATTCTTTCTAAATAATCATTTTTTGAAATGTCTATTACCGAAATTACATTCTTTTTTAGAACATTTTTTATATATTTAACATCTCCCGGAGAGTGATCAAAATGAAGCTGTATAATATCCTCATTGATTTCATTTGCATCAGGCATTGATGTATAAACGCCAACCACGCCGGTTTTCTTAATATTTTTAATCTCTTTTATTAGATCCTCTGTACCATGCCTTTTAACAGAATAATCAAGAATGACGCCTATAAATTCAGCCCCTTTTTTAATTGAGTATTCAGCATCATGCACATTTGTAATTCCACATATTTTTACCTTCAATTAAACACCTCCTTTATTTTATTCTTTACAGATCCAGAGCTGATATGATCAAGCACAATTGAATATGCCTCATCCATGGTACCGGCATAATTATTTACTATAAGTGCAGGAGCAGCATTTATGGCTATAAATTCAGACACCTTTTTGTTTTTACCAAGCATGCCATCCACTGCCATTCTAAAGCTTTTTTCCGGATCCACTGAAATAATATCATCATAGGCTATTTCCATATCAAAAAAATTCCTGGGCCTTATTTTATATGACTTTATATACCCATCAATGATGTAAAGTATTGAATCATCAAATGGGGATATCTCATCCATTCCATCCATTCCAAAAACAACCACCCCCTTCTTATGGTCATGAAGAATTACATTCGCATACATATCTGCTATTTTCTCATCATATGCACCTAAAACCAGATTATGTGGGTTAAGGGGATTTGTTAGGGGTCCTAGTATATTAAATACAGTCCTGAATCCAAGACTTTTCCTCACCGCGGCAAATTTTGCAAAGTTCTCATTGTACTCCGGTGCAAGTATGTAAACATAATTTTTTGCATTAAGATTATTGATTATTTCACTCTCATCCATTTTAAATTTATAACCTAAATATTTCATAAGATCGGCACTTCCGTGGCTTCCTGTGGCGCCAAAATTACCATGCTTGGCTATTTTTATGCCGATCGATGCAAGTACAATACTGGCAGCAGTACTTACATTAACGGTATTTTTTTTATCGCCTCCTGTACCAACTATATCTGTTAAATTACTGTATTTGATATTTATTCTGGCCATAGACCTTAGAGCATCTGCAAATCCTGAAATTTCCTCAGGAGTTTCGCCCTTATTGTGCATAAATGTTAGAAACTGCGCCTTGAATTCATCGGGCATGTTTAGGGCCCTTATTAACAGTTCTCTTGCCTCATCAAATGTTAGATTTTTATAATTTTCAAAATTAAAATCATCATTCATCATCCAGTACACCCCTTATTTTATTTATATAATCTAAAAATCCCTTCTTATCATTCTTTTCCAGCATTTTTTCTATGTAACTTCCTATGGCAACTCCAGATCCACCGTTTTTCATCAACTGTTTTATATCCTCCTCAGTTTTTATTCCAAAGCCATACGTAATCTCTCTGCCGGGCAAAAGCTGATTTATCCTTTCTGTTGTATAATCTATTTCATATGGTATATCTATACCTGTGGATGGCTGAAGTCCATAATAAATCCATGAACTTGTCATTTCTGCTATTTTCTTAATTATATGATCGGGCGTTGATGGTGAAAAAAAGGGTATGTATTCAAAATTTTTATTATTTAAATACGATATTTTCTCCTCGGCCTCTGAATAATAATCTATGATAAGGTCTGGAATTATGATTCCGGAAAAACCTCTTGATATTAAATAGGATATAAAATCCTCAAATTTTGGCCCTATATCAGAATAATATGATAGTGAATACATCTTAATACCGTTGCTTTTAAAATACTGGAATATTGGTTTATAAAACCCATCATTGAAATTCTGATTTCCAACCCTGTGTGTTATCCTTATTGTTGGCCCATCATATCTGGGGTCGTCTGATGGGAATCCAAACTCAATATAGTTTATTTTATTCACTGGCATGGCCATTAAAAAATCTTTTAATGTATTGTTATCCGGATATCCAAGTGTGAAATATGGTATTAGATTTTTCATTTTACCTCACTGGAAAATGGATAAATCCAAAAGTCCGTGTCCGCTCACATTCACAACTATTGTTTTCTTCTCATTTTTATGAGCTTTTACATAATTCAACATTGTTGCTATTGCGTGACCAGATTCCGGTGCTGCTATTATTCCCTGCGTATTCGCAAATGTTCTTATGGCATTTTTTACCTCTTCCTGATTTACCTCATCACTTTTAATTCTGCCCTTATTTATTAAAAGGGATAATGAGGGTGATGCACCATGGTATCTTAAACCACCCGCATATATTGTGGGTGGAACAAAATCTGCACCAAGTGAATACATCCTAACCTCAGGCAGAACCCCGGCAGAGTCCATCAGATCATATTTATAATCTCCCTTGGAAAATTTGGGGACCTCATCTGCTGTTGTGGCAATTATCTCAGTATCTGGATGGTCGGGTATAAATGGAAATGTAAAACCTCCAAAATTACTGCCACCACCAACGCATCCTATTAAAACATCTGCATGCTCTCCAATAAGTTCAAGCTGTTTTTTGGTTTCAAGCCCAATTACGCTCTGGTGTGTAAGTGCACTATTCATTACACTTGCGACCATGTATCTGTAATCATGATCAAGGGCATATTCCACAGCCTCACTTATACCTATTCCAAGGGTTCCCGGATGGTCAGGGTTCTCACTTAATATTTTTCTACCGTATTCGGTCAGGTTTGAGGGGCTTGGAACAACGTTGCCGTTATAAAGGTTCATGACTATTTTTCTAAGCGGCTTCTGTATAAAGCTGACCTTAACCATAAATATCTGCGCTGGAAGCTTATATAATGATGCAGCCAGGGCTGTTGCCGATCCCCACTGCCCGGCACCTGTTTCTGTTGTTACACCATTAACGCCCTCGTTTTTTGCATAGTATGCCTGTGCAATGGCTGTATTTATCTTATGTGAACCTGTGGCCGTGGCGCCCTCAAATTTGTAAAATATCTTCCCGCCATAATCCAGATACTTTTCCAGGTTTTTTGCCCTTATTAACGGTGTGGGCCTTCCTATTTGCTCGTACTGTTCTATTACCTCATCCGGTATTTTTTCATATCTTTTAAATGTAAATTCCTGCCTTAAAACCTCCTTTGGCAGTATTTTATTAAGCAGGTTTATGGATGAAAATTCCGCCTTTGAATCCTTTGGTGGCGGAAGTGGTTCTGGCAGGTCCGGAATTACATTGTACCAGTTTTCTGGTATTATCTCACTATTAATTGCTGATATCATGAATGGTATATTTATACATAATATATAATCATTATTGAATATTATTTATGTATAAATATTTAAATTTTGATGCTGGTATGTATTACAATGGACCCGGATAAAAAACTCCTTATGTTGATAATCCTAAATCCATGTTTTTTGAGTAATTCTGACACCTGATTTGGTGAATAAAATTCTCTTATAGATTCTGAAAAATATGAGAATGCATCAGTTTTTGTTAATGCGTCTCCAATCTTTCTTAGTATTTTATGAAGATAAAAATCAAATAAAAACCTGAAATATGGGTTGTCGGGCTCATATATTTCCATTATAATAAAAAAGCCCTGTTTCTTTAAAATTCTGTGTGTTTCATAAAAATAATTATTTATTTTATCATTAAGGGGCCTTATTAAAAATGCTGATGCGGCCAGATCAAAATAGTTATCGGGAAAATCTGTTTCAGTAGCATCAGCCCGTAATTTTATTAACCTTTTATTTTTAATCTGGTCTAGCATTTTTTGACTTATATCAATGGAATAAATTCTGCCATCCCTAAATTTTGATGTAAGAACATTGCTTAATTTTCCCGTACCAGCCCCAGCGTCGAGTATGAATGAATTTTTTGGAAGCCTTATTTTTTTTACCATAGCATTTCTCCAGTACATATCCATGCCCAGGGTTTCAATGGTTGTAATCCTGTCATAATTTATGCTAATATTTTCAAAGTTGTACATTATTAAACAATAATTATAAGGCATATTATTATATTTACAATAATTATATACCAATACATGGAACCAGAAATATTTGTAAATTTTAAGCATTACGAAAATGCTGTTGGTAAATCATGCGAGGAACTATTAAAGGATTTTAACACACTTAAAAATAAAAATATCTATTATTGTCTGTCCCCAATAGATTTAAGATTGAAGACTGAATTTACCAGCCTTAATATATTCTCTCAGACAGTTGATGCCAATGGTTATGGCGCTTATACAGGTTCTATTTCAATGGAATCATTAATCGATATAGGCGTAAACGGCTCATTATTAAACCATTCAGAGAGACGAATGGCAAAATCAGACATAATTAAAATAATAGAAAAATCAAAAAAGCTTGATTTCAAAATTGTTCTTTGTGTGGAGAGCCTTGATGAGGTTAGAGAGTATTCAAAATACGATCCCGAGTACATAGCATATGAGCCACCGGAATTAATAGGTGGTGATATTTCTGTTTCAAATGCCAAACCTGGCATAATAAAAAACGCATCCGAAATATGCAATGATAGGAATATTAAACTCCTTGTCGGTGCTGGTGTTAAAACATATGAGGATGTAAAAAACTCAATGAATCTTGGGGCTTATGGAGTTTTAATTGCATCTGGTATAATCAAAAATCCGAAACCAATAAATAAGTTAATTTCATTAGGCAATTTATAATACTGGTGAAGTCATGGCAAATCCAAAGAAAGATGAACCAATTTTCGTTGAACCACCGTTCGATAAAAAAGGTTACCTGAAATATGAAAGGGAAAGGGCAAAGGCCATTATATTTGTCTTTTTAATAGGTTTGGTTGTTGGTATATTATCTGCATTTTTTGAAATATACGGTTTCTGGTATCTTGGCGTCCTTTTGCTAATAGCAATTTTATATTTTTTAAACAGAATTATCAAATTTTTGAAAATAGGTTTGCCAAAACAGACCTCACATAAAATATATATGTACGGTGAATTAATAATAACATGGTTTATATTCTGGATAATCGCATTAAATCCACCAGTGCACCTAATTTCAGGCCCAGAAATAGTAAACTTGCAGTTTGAAAATAACAATCACTGGACAAATTTAACAGAGGTGAGTGGAAAATATGACATACCATTTAATGGTAAAACAACGGATCACCTTAGGTATCATACAGACTACAAATATCCCATAACCGCCATATATATAAATGAAACCACGTCGGGAATAACCAGGCCTGTTAAATATACTGAATCCCATAATGAGGTATACTTTAATTTAACTTCTGTAAGCCCTGAAAGCACATATTATGTTCATATTACAGAAAAATCTTCATACAAGAGTACCAGTGAGACCTTTAAATTCTTTATAACCTGATAATAATAGAAAAATAAATAATCTTAATTGTAATTATGAAACTGCGCAGGTGTGGTGTAGCCTGGTAGCACGGAAGCCTTCCAAGCTTTCGACCCGGGTTCAAATCCCGGCACCTGCATAAATATAAAAGTTCGGTTCTGTACCATATTTTGTGTAAATATAAACCCCGGTTAATAATGAAATATTCACAATATACCTTCTTGTTTTCGGAATTTTTCTTAACAATGAAAATAAATACCATCTCAGGCTTTATGCATATAAAAATTATCTAATTTTTATATTTATTGCATTTTCAATAACCATGATACCATCATCTATGGAATTGTATTGCTCAATTTTTACCTTTATAATACCAACGATAATTTTGGGTTATTCATTGAATTATCTTATGGCCTTTTATTATATAAAATACCAGGAGATCCTAAGAACTAACCTTTTTTTCATCTCATCCCCGAACTTCTTTAACAATTCAGGATCCTTTAATATCTCCTCTAAAACATTCTCTATTACTTTAGATTTAAAATGATTCCGGTGCAGCCTCAATTATCCTTTTTGCAATTCCTTGTAGTGCCTCGGATGGCAGTATTTAGCATCCTCAGGATTTACTGCATTGCACCTTGGGCACTTCTTTGGCATCGGCTCAATGATTTTATTCTCATTTGTTTTATTCCATAGGCCTTTAATATTGCATTGTCATGGTCCCTCATTGATAAATGTATATATGTTCTTGTCTGCCTTGATCCATGTACCCATCCCATCTGTGATTCCAATGGTGCCTCTGCAACCTTTGATGCCAGAATCGCCCTAGCATTAGGTAGCTCACCCACAAAATTTAAGAATAAAATATGTGATAACCTCATTAAGTATCATATAATATTATAAAAAGGCGATCCCTGAAACATTTGCCAACGGGATAGAGGGTATTGGGTGTATCCAGGAAGTTTAAGCATCAAAGAGATGATAACTTCCAAAGGTGTATGTTAACATGGTTAACAGAAACTGTAACCTACATAGTATGAATGGAGATCATAAAATGATAAAATTAAAAAGAATTTACTTGCCATATTCGCAGGATGATGGATTTAGAATACTTGTGGAACGTCTATGGCCGCGCGGTATTAAAAAATCAGAGGCACACATAGATTTATGGCTAAGTGACATAGCGCCATCAAACGATTTAAGGAAATGGTTTAACCATGAGGATTCAAAATGGGATGAATTTAATAAAAAATATTACGAGGAGCTCTCAAAAAATAATGCAACAGAAACCCTAAAAGATATAATTAGGGATCATGATGTTGTAACATTTTTGTATTCCTCAAGAAATGAGATGCATAATAATGCGGTTTCACTTAAATATTATGTTGAAAAATACTTATAGCTGCAAATATGCATATCCCATAAGCTGTTTTTCAACAATTTCCTGGACACCAGCATCAACTATGCCGATTCCAATATCTGTCGCTATCAGGTCCTCATCAATATTCTGTTCTTTCAATGAATTTCTGCATGCATTTATTTTTATATTCATATCTAAGAGTTCCTTTATCCTGTTAAGTTCTGGATAATCTTTTAATAGCGATTTTACCGCATTTCTTGTAAATACAACCTCTATAAATGCATCGGGCATTGCCCTCCGCAAATTTTTAATCTGCTTTATTATGGCGTTTATATTATTTATATCATTGCCGTTTACTATAATATTCTGCATGGTTAACATTATTATAAAATCATATTTTTATATTTTTATGCACCAAAGTCTTTATAATTAAAAATAAATTATAGGGTGTCCAAACATACGTCAACTCACTATGTACATTATTTTCCTCCCTGAATTTCCGGTTATTTTATTGGCCATT
>NZ_LKBH01000066.1:0-2004 GCF_001402935.1 Acidiplasma cupricumulans
GTCCATGGAATAACCTCTGTAAAAAATGACGGGCCATGATGTGCATAAAAATCCAGCCTTCCTGGAGTTATAAACACATTTCCATTTTTGACTGCACTGATATTATTCCAATTTCTTTTTAAAATAAGCCTTTCCATATCACTGTAATCAAATTCACGGTACATTTTATGCTCGTATATTATGACATCGGGATCAGCCCTGGCAACAAAATCAAAATCTGGAGTTATCCATTCCCTATCAAAATTGGCATAAATTGTGTCAAATCCCATAACATACAATGCATCCGTTATATAACTCATGGAACCGAAGGTCACCGGTCCACCAAGGTCCATTTCGAAATATGTTTTAAAAAATATATCAGTATTAATGTTTTTATACTGTTTTATAAGTTTTAAGTCCAGATTCCTTGCCTCGACCTTTTTATTTACAACTATGCCAACCTTCGATATTAAATCCAGCAAGCCGGAAAGCGATGATGGAAGCTCAAATATATAAACCGGCAAATCGTCCTTAAGATTATTATAAAGAATCTCCTGATATCCGCCAATGGTAAGTATTATATCTGGATTAAGCTCTTTTAAAATATCCTTTCGGGTTGTTGAGTAACTTGCCAGCTTTCTTTTATATCTTGCACCCTCTGGTCTTGAGCAGAAGGCTGAGTCAGCAACAATTTTATCGCCAAGCCCAAGATCAAAGAGTATCTCTGTTACTGCCGGACTGAATGATACTATTCTTTCGAGCTTGTCTGGAACTGAAACTTCATTGCCGTTGAACATTTTTAAAATTCTCATGCAATGAAATAACATGCTTATCCATTTATAAAATTTTGGAAATTGCATATAATTTTAAAATTTTTTATTAAACAAAATATGTCATTAAATAACATGATAAAAACGTCAACTTTTTTGGTCTTATCTATATCCCAATCTTAAAAATGGGGCTGACCGGATTTGAACCGGTGACCTCCCGGTTATCAGCCGGGTGCTCCAACCAAGCTAAGCTACAACCCCGATACACCCTAATCAGTCGAAATTTAATAAATATTTCTATGGTTTTGCCTCCAATTCTCTTAATGATTCAATATCACGGCATACCTCACATAGCTCTCCTGTGGTTGGTGATCCGCATTTTATGCATTTATTTAACTTCACCTCTGACATTTTAAAATAGTCTCTTAAAGGCTCCCGGGTTTCATCAAAAAATTTAATAATTGCATATTTGCTTCCGGGCGTTTCATTCTCAAGATCGTCTATTAATTTCCTGAAAATGTTTCTCTGGGCCATGGCATAGTATGGGCACCAGCTTGAGTCAAAGTCTATGCCTGCGAGAACCGCATAGAGCACGACCTCCTTCTCAGGTATTTTCCTCAGTGGCAGGATTCTTGGAACAAGGCCATCGCGCACATACTCATGCGGTGCCATTCTAACATATCTCTGAACATCACCCTTGACAACATTCATTATTATTGACTGTGCATAGTCGTCCTGATTTATACCTAGTGCCACATAATCCGAATTATTATACATTGATATTTTATTCATTAAATTTCTTCTCATTGGGCCGCAGTGTGAGCACGATATTGTTTTTGGATCAATTTTCATTATCTCGTCCATTGTGTATCCAAAATTCTCCTTAAAGGATATTATTTCATGCTCTATGCCAAGTTCTTCTGAAAGCTTTTTTGCCTTTTCAAGGCCTGTGCTTCTGTATCCATTTATTCCCTCATCAACAGTAAACGCCTTTATATTCACATCCCTTCTATTTTTGTAAATCTTATTTAAAAGGTATAATGTAACAGATGAATCCTTTCCGCCTGAAATACCGACGGAAATTGATATGTTCTTGTTTTTCCTTGCAGTCTGGGACCTGAGCTCCCTTTTAACACGTCTTTCAACAAAATCCATAAAATGTTTTTTGCATAAAAATGATCCGTTATATTTTACCTCGTAGACAGCCTTATTCCCGCAAATTGAGCACTGCATTTTATAATAATTATGATTTGTA
>NZ_LKBH01000067.1:0-1865 GCF_001402935.1 Acidiplasma cupricumulans
TAAGTGGGATAAATTTTTAAATAATAAAACATTGCATTTATTATGGAGAATAGTAATTATAATACAAAGGTTGAGAAATTTGGCAAAAATTCAGCAAAGGCCACAACATCACAGTTTTTTGGTTTTTTGCTGGATGCATTTGACCTAACAATGATTTTATCAACAGCACCCGTTCTCGCCGTTGTCCTGCTACCGCCAACCACAGCACTTCTTGGGGCATTCACAATTATACTGTCATATTCTCTCACAATTATATTTAGGCCCTTTGGATCGGCCATTTTTGGTCATTTTGGTGATAAAATAGGAAGGAAAAAGGATCTTATTATAACCATACTGGGCCTAGGATTATTCAGCACACTTACATCTGCACTGCCAACCTATGCCAGTGTGGGTATACTATCATTTGTCCTTTTTGTCATAATAAGGATCTTCGTTGGCACATTTGCAGGTGGTGAATACGCTGCCGGCCATCCATTTGTAATGGAATGGACACCTTATAAATTCAGGGGCATAATTAGCGGTCTTGTTCAGGGTGGATTTTCCTTTGGCGCCCTTCTGGCAGCAGCAATAGTGGCTATTTTCACAGGATATTTTGGTATTGCAGCCATAAAGGCATATGCATGGAGATACCTGTTCCTGACAACCTTAATTCCGGTGGTCATTGCCCTTGTTGTGAGATTAACAATGAGTGATACTCCTGCATTTAATAAGCTCAAAAAGGAAAATAAAATTAAAAAACAGCCATTTACAGATCTGTTTAGAAAGGAGCACAGAAAAGATTTCTTCCAGGTAATGATATACATGACTGGAATGTTCTTCTTTGCATATTCATTATTCGCATTTGTTCCCACAATACTTGAACATGCACCAAGTGTTTTCACATACGGGGAGGCAGATACAATATATACATATTCACTTGGCACAGCCTTTGCAGGTGCATTATTCTTTGGATATGTGTCACAGAAGATTGGAAGAAGAAAGTTAACTTTAATATGGGCAGTTCTTACATTAATTGTGACTGTGCCAATGTTTTATGGCGCATTCTATGGGGCCAAAACAGGAAATGTCCCACTTACTGTAATATCTGTACTAGTCATTGGTTTTATAACACAGGCGCCATGGGGGATAATCCCTGTATACCTATCTGAGAGATTTCAAACAAATATGAGATCATCTGGCGTAGGTTTTGGATATTCATCCGGAATTTTTATAGGTGGATGGTTCTCAATATATGTTCCATTAATGCACGATTACCTTTTTAAATCCATAGACACACCAACAAACATATGGTTTTCAACTGCCATGCTATTAATGATAGGCGCGGTTATTGTTGGCGTGGGCATGTATTTAAGTCCTGAAACACTGGGTACAGAAATTACCGATGACCATAATATAAAAAATATTGAGGAAACAAAGGAAAATAAAAGTGTATCAGAAAATTAATTTTTAATTTTTATAAAACAAGGTACATGTAACCTTCCTGTTTTCTTTTTATTATTTCCTTCAAACTTGCGGGAACATATACCACGCCATCCGCAAGTTCATCCTTTTGGATATTTCTTGCTTGCATTGAGGTTCCGCATGCAACAACCTGCACCTTTTTATTTTCAAGCATTGGTTTTATTCTGTTTTTTTCCACCACTGCAGCTATTCCACCATTGAGATAAACAACCTCAACAAGCTCTGTTTCTGGCATTTCTGAAAGATGCTCGGCTGCTGTTATGGACATTGCTATTTTATCCTCTGAATCAACAGACAGTATTATTTTCATAATCCAAAATATGATAATTCTATTTAAAATTTCTTAATATATGAATATATTTCATAAATATGCATTAATTTCATATAAACATCATAAATATGAT
>NZ_LKBH01000068.1:0-3267 GCF_001402935.1 Acidiplasma cupricumulans
ATATTTATATACTATTACTCTGCATGGATTTTAAGGATTATATAGAGGAGGGCGTCATAGCACGTCAGGCAATTGATGAATTCCAGATAATGAGAATTGCACAAAAAATTATTGAGTCATTTGATAATGGGGGAAAATTAATAGTTTTTGGCAATGGTGGGTCAGCGGCCGATTCACAGCACTTTGTTGCCGAACTAACCGGGCATTTTCTAAAGGAGAGAAAACCCCTGCCTGCCATAGCATTAACAACAAATACATCCTCACTTACGGCAATAGCCAATGATTATGATTATAATTCGGTATTTTCAAGACAGGTTCTGGCACTTTCTGGTAAAAATGACACCGTAATAGGCATAAGCACCTCAGGTAATTCAAGGAATGTTTTGGAGGGAATTAATGCTGCGAATACACTTGGTGCATATACAGTTGGAATGACTGGCATATCTGGTGGAAAATTAAAAGATATATGCAGGGAGGTTTTTATTGCAAAATCGAATAAAACATCTATAATACAGGAAATTCATATAACAGCCATTCATATGATATGCGCAGTTATAGATGATCATTATTAAACTAATCATTATAATTTTTTATCAATCTATATGGATTAGATTTAAGTTTAATATAAAAATTATTTTGAAAAATATATTATTCTTGAACCCTCAAAATCGAAATCAAAATCCATTTCACGGAGCCCAAGGGTTCTCACAACGTTACTTTTTTTATCATCCCCGACTATAAAAACCAGAAAACCACCCCCACCGGCTCCTATAAGGTTACCACCAAGTGCACCGGCAGATTTTGCCATGGCATAAAGATCATCTATTTCTTTGTTTGATATCCTTGAAGATAGTGATTTTTTAAGTGACCAGTTTCTATCAAGAATTTCCCCCATGGAATTTATGTCCATCCTATAAAGGGCATCATAAAAATCACGGGTTAATCTTTTCATTTCGTGGTATGCGTCAAGATGTTCATTTATCTGTTTTTCCATGTCTGTATGTATTTCAGGGGATTTCCTGTTTATTCCAGTATACAAAAATGCAATATTTGATCTCAATTTCTCCAGCATATCAATACTAAGGGCAACTGGATTAACATTTACGCTTTCATTTTCATTAAAATTAAGCATGTTTATTCCACCAAAGGCAGCCATATACTGATCCTGTTTTCCTCCTGCCTCCCTAAGTATTTCCCTTTCTATTTTAACAGCCTCGGATGCCAGTTCCTCCCTTGTAACGTACTCTGATTTATATGCATGAAGGGCATTTAACAGGCCAACGAGGAATGTGGAGCTTGACCCAAGGCCAGTACCATGAGATGGTATATCCGAAATGCTAAGTATTTCAATGCCACCATCTATATTTAAAAATCTTAATGCCTCCCTAACAGATGGGTGCTTTATTTCATCAATCCTATCCACTATTTCAGTCTGAGAATATGAAATCCTTATCTTTGAATCAAATTTCTTATTAACTATTATATAAATATATTTATTTATTGCAGCAGAGATAAGTGCACCGCCATAATTCCTGTAATATGCCGGTATATCTGTACCCCCGCCAACAAACCCGATTCTTAGAGGAGTTTTTGTTATTATCATTTTAATACTTGTAATATTCAATTAATTTATCTATGCCCTCATCCAGTGAAACCTTCGCCTTAAAGCCTATTCTTTCCTCAGCCTTTTTGGTGTCTGCAAGCGTTTCATGCACGTAATTTTTTATTGGCATCTCTATGTATTTTGGTTTCACATTCTTTTTAAGGTGTTTATTAAGTATATCAACGAGCTGGTTTAATGAATAATTTTTACCAGTACCAACATTGTAGACATTGAATCCATGGTTATTTAATGCCGCAAGGGTCAGGGCATCAACAACATCATCGACAAACACAAAGTCCCTTCTCTGCTCCCCATCGCCGTAAAGTACGGGCTGTATATCGTCATGTATATCCCATAGAAACTGTGATACCAGGTTTGCAAAGATTTTTTTGGATTTCTCGTGATATCCATATATTGAAAAGAATCTCATGGCTGATACATCCATTCCATAGAGCTTATCATAAAGCTCGGCAACCCTTTCCATGGCAATTCTTGCCTCGGTATAATAATCGGTAACCTTTGGAATGACATTTTCAGAATGAGGCGGTTTTATTTCATTATAAATTGAGGATGTTGATGCATATACTATTTTTGATTTATTTTTCTTTGCCAGTTCAAGTATCTTTATCATATCATTTATGGCATTTCCTATTAAAAGTGGGTTATTGCGGTACATGGGCGATGATGAGTAAATACCTATATGGAAAATATAATCAACATCAAGGCAGTAATTATTTATATTCTCAACCCTGTCCTTTATAAAATCTATATCTGGCAAAATATCATTCAAATTGCTCATGGAACCTGTTTGAAGGTCATCCATGACATACACATGATTATCCTTATAAAGCCTGTGAACAAGATTTGAACCTATAAAACCTGCACCACCAGTTATTAATATTTCCTTATTCCTAATATCCATGGTAAGTGATGGTAACTTTATATAAAAAGTTAATTTGGATTAACCCAGAATAATTGTATTTAAAGTAGATGCCCCATTTTATCCTTTTTTGTTTCAAGATAAAATTTATCGAAAGCATTTGGTTCTATAATTATTGGTATTCTCTTGGATATTTTTATGCCATTTTCCTCCAAAAATTTAATCTTTTCCGGGTTATTGGTTATGAGTTCAACCGATTTTATTTTAAAATATTTTATTACCTCGACAGCAAAATTATAATTACGTGCATCTGCCGGCAATCCCTGTTCAAGATTTGCCTCCACAGTATCCAGCCCCTGATCCTCAAGGCTGTATGCCTTTATCTTATTCAGGAGGCCAATACCCCTGCCCTCCTGGCGGAGATAAATTAACATGCCATACTCGCTCTGGCCTATCATTTTAAGTGAGGTCAGAAGCTGATCACGGCAATCACATCTTAATGAACCCATTATATCGCCTGTGAGGCATTCGCTGTGTATTCTTACGGGGACATTTTCCCGGCCATAAATGTCACCGTTAACAATAACAGCATGATCCTTATTTTCGTCGTTTTTGAAAACATATATGTCAAAATTACCAAATCTTGATGGCAACTTAGCCTTTGCATAGAACTCTATCATATTTGTCACTTCTAATTACGTAATTCTATAAAAATATATTTCAAAATTTTTTTTATCCTTTTTGTTAGTTTACATAACTACAATTACCTATTTTTCTTTACTAA
>NZ_LKBH01000069.1:0-1789 GCF_001402935.1 Acidiplasma cupricumulans
AAATACTAATACTTTTTCATAAAATATTCAAACTCGCCGATCATATTATTCTCCCTTTTTTCCTTTTCAATTTCCCTGAGATTATTCCTCCTGATTTTGCCGCTAATTGTTTTTGGGAGGTCATCAACAAACTCTATTATTTCCGGCAATTTATATGATGGCAGCAACTTTTTAACACCATTAAATATGGTTCTGGCAGTCTCCTCATTCTTCTCATGCCCATCCTTTAATACAATAAATGCCTTTACCTTCTGGTATTTAAGCCTATCAGGGCTTCCAACAACGGCGGATTCCAAAACAATACCGGTGGCAATTATTGCACTCTCCACCTCAAATGGTCCAATACGGTAGTCTGATGATTTTATAACATCATCTGACCTGCTGACAAAATAAAAGTTCCCATCGTCATCCCTGTATGCCCTGTCGCCGGTAAGATAATAATTTCCTATGAAGACCTCCCTGTTTTTCTCATCATCAGAGTATCCTAAAAATAAACCGTATGTGCCTTTATAATTTTTTACAGCCATGAGGCCGGGCTCGAAGCTTTTGTTAATTTCGTTCATTTCTTCATCAAGCAAAACAATATTGTATGTGGGCAGCGGCCTTCCCATTGATCCTGGAATTACAGATTTTCCGGGGAGGTTTGCAACCATTGCAGTGCTCTCTGTCTGCCCGTAATAATCCCTGACTGTTGTTCCGAATTTCTCACGCCATTTATTTATAATCTCGGCATTTAAAGGTTCACCGGCACTTACAGTTTCCCTTAAATCCTTAAGTTCAATTCCGTCAAGATTTGCAGAGATAAACTGCCTCCAGGCCGTTGGCGGGGCACAGAAGGAATTAACATGGTATGAACCCAGCACCTCAAGGTATTTTCTAACATTCAGCTTACCGGAATAATCTATTGATAACACTGTGGCACCAGCTGTCAGTGGGGAAAAAACAGAACTCCATGAAAATTTTGCCCATCCCGGTGAGCTTAAATTAACATGTATGTAATTCTCCCTGATGCCTATTGCGGTGGCTGTTGATAATTGTCCTATTGGATAAAGCACTGCGCTGTGGTTCACAGTTTTTGGCATTCCGGTCGTTCCCGATGTGAAGTATTTTATAAAGACATCATTAATGAATAATTTCTCGCCTTCAGCTGTGTTATTTTCATTATTTATCTCCTTAATGTTAATGGCATCATCATAGTTTCCTATTGATATCTTCAATGGCCTATTTTTCAATGACCTTGATATCTTTTTCATATTCTCTGAATCAGCAATTATTACATCAGGTACTATGCTTGAGAACCTGAATTTTAGCTCAAATTCCGTAAGATTTGGGGCCAGTGGAATTAATGTGTATCCAGCCTTAAGGGCGGCCAGCATTATGTACCACTGCTCTGTTAATGCTGGTGACATTAAGTAAATTACAGCAGATTTTTTTATGCCATGTTTCCTTAATAAATTAATTAATTTATTATAATTTGAAATCAACCGGTTATATGAAACCTTAATTTCCATTTCATTTTCCATATTGTAGTATATCACTGCATTTTTATCAGAACCATAAAATTTTTCAAAAATTTCTTGAACCCAGTTGAATGGTTCTGGCGGTTTCATATTTCTTAAATCCTCAAGAATCCTATACCTTTCATCATAATTTTTTTTAACTTTTTCATACAATTCAGTAATGTTCATAAAAAAGAATATATATGGTTAAATAAAAAGTTTTTTATATATCCATTTTTCTTCATTATAAAATAAATGTCTTTATAGGGTTATTCATGAATAAAATATTA
>NZ_LKBH01000070.1:0-1756 GCF_001402935.1 Acidiplasma cupricumulans
TTTATTAATTTTTAATTTCCGGCCGCAGCCTTACCGTTCTTCTTTCTTATGTAATTAACACTCCTTATGCCCATTTCAGTGCCTATATAATAAAATATTAGCGTGATTATTATGAACACAAATGTATCGTATGGAAATGGTATGTAATTATGGCCTCCAAAGAAGCTGCTGCCTATGTACGATAATACAACTATAAGTATTAAATACACAGGAAGCCAGATACCGTACATTGCATATTTTGCATCCAGTTTATTGTAATGGTTGTATACAAGCACAAAAACAACGCCTGCAAAATCCAGCGGTACTATGATTTCAATGGCAGACCATCCAGACCAGTAAACAAGAAGATTTGAAACAACAAAAGCTATTGGAGCCAGGACGTTTGCAAATGGAAGCTTAAACGGCCTTTTTATATTTGGTTCCGTCTTTCTAAACACCATAAGGCTAATTGCCCCCGGGGCATAGGATAATAAAAATCCATCAACCATGATATTTATAATGGTTGCCAGTGACCTTCCCAGTGCAACCAGGACTATTGTTATTATGAGTACCATGATAATTGAGTAAATTGGTATTCCGCGTATGTTCATTTTACCAAGGAATCTGGGGAAATATTTATCCTCCCTTGAAAGTATTTCACCAACCCTTGCTGTACTCCCATAGTATATAACACCGTCCTTGAAGGTGGCTATTAATGCGGCTATTATGGCTATAACAACTATTGCAGGAAGGACGAGGGTCTGTGCTATGGTGGCATATGGTGCACTGTAATTTAATAATGAGGCCCAGTTACCGTTGGCTGTGCCGAATTTTGAGAAATTTATTGCACCGGCAAATGCCAGGGATTCAAGGGAGAATATCAGGCCTGAGGCAAGCAGTGCCACTATAATTGCGACGGGTATACTTTTGCCCGGATTTTTAACCTCCTCAGAATAATCAATTGGCTGCCTGAATCCACCATACCCAAAAACTGTTATTGTTATGGCTCCAAACAGACCGGTAAATCCATAAGGTGCAAATCCTCCAACGCTGGGTGAGACAAGATTTGAGGGCTTAAAATAAAATGATAGTGATATTATTATAATTGCTATTAATATTATGCTTATTATGGTGAGAACCAGATTTATCCCACCCATGTGCTTAATCCTTAACACATTAACAAGAAAAACAAGCACAAGTATTACCTCAGCCACAGCAATGCCGGCATACGATAAAACACCGTTTACATAAAGGGGCGGATAATAAAAGCTCAGATATTCAACGACAGCAAAAACAATTACGGGCCCGACAAAAAGGTATCCAACCATGGATGACCACCCATTAATTGCACCCACCAGGGGGCCGTTACTTTTTGATGGATAGTATGCAACACCACCGGCCTTTGGCCAGGTTGTGCCAAGTTCTGCAAAAACAAGACCTATTGGCAGTATCATTATCATTGCTATGGGCCATGCAAGAATGCCTACAGGGCCTGCATCGGCCAGTGTATACACGGGTGCATATGCCACAGCAGGACCTAGTATCCCACCAAGAGCAAGCATAACAACACTCCATAGTCCCAAATCTTTTCTATAGGAGTGTTTATTTTGATCCTCAACGGCTGTATCAACCATAATGATTTAAACATTGAGTTGTATTTATTCTTTATGATATGGAAATACATAACATTGACAATATATATAAGTGTTATTTTATATTTTTACAAAATTTATTTAATAATTTAAAATTTTGTCAATTTTATTTCTCAAAGATCGGA
>NZ_LKBH01000071.1:0-1629 GCF_001402935.1 Acidiplasma cupricumulans
TAATTTCTGAGGTATATATTAATGAATTTTTTGCTTCATCATCGCTTACCCATAATTTACTTAAAATATTATTTGAATTATTCTTATTAGACTTCTTCCAAGACTTCCAAAATCTTTCACTATGATGTGCAACAAAATCGCCATTATCTTTAACATACTTTATTTTATCATTCATATTTGCCAGAACATTATTTTTATTTAAAGCGTTTATTAGGTCTGTTAATCTTATATTATCACATGCATAATTATGATCAAACGTTCTTACAACCTCACCATTATTAGATAAATTTTGATATTTTGGATTATCAGAGCTTATATATGCATGCATGGCAGATTCCATAGCTGCCCTGCACAGCAAGGCAACAGTAGCATTTAAGCCCATGCTATATGATAATAATGCCTCTCTAAAGATACTTACTGAAGAATCATTAAACATTATAGCAGTTTCAGTAAATCCCTTCGTTTTTATTATCTTTTCCCAGCAGCTATCCGCAGTTATATGGCGGTTATAGTGTTCTTGACATAATTCTACTTGCGGATTTTTGTATATATATTCCAAATTAATAGTAATTACAGATTCTTTAACACAATCAGGCCATGAGCATTTATTATTCATAAAGAATATAACAATAATTAATTAATAAATTCTATGATAATATTCTATAATATATTCTAAAAATATTAGTATATTTTAAATCTTGATAAATCAATTAATACCTATCTACTAGATCTATAAGAAAACGTATGGTTTCTTCCAAAGCAGATTCAGCTTCATATTTAGATGTCCATAATTTATAACCATATATATTTGGAGCATTAACCTTTTTACCTTTCATTTCGTCTTCCATTATTTTTCTTATAGTATATTTATTTTTTTTAAACCATTCCATATATGCACGTATCTGGCTTTCCCCTAGATGTGCAGCGAAATTACCTAACGTCCTAACTTTAGTATTTATATCCTCAATTTTATTTGAAAGATTTGGGAATTTCTTTTTAGCCTCCTCCTCCAAAATATGCCAATTAACAGTTTTTAGCTTTTTATTTTTACCTAGGAAGCTCTCAGGTGGGTCAAGAATGAGCTTAATTTCTTTATTTTGGTCAATTTCTATCTTATAAGAACAAGCTAAGTACAGAGAACTATCTATAATTGATCTGCAAAGTACCACGGTACCATTATAAATTTCATTTTCTATAGATTTCATAGCTTCTTCTATGAGACCAATACTTACAGCATCAAATGGAACATGCAATTTTTCAAGTTTAACAAAATATGCATTTATAATTTCTTGCAGTTTATCTGGGTATATAAATTTCTCCGGCTCTAATTCCCATCCTTCCAACATATAATTTTTATATTTGTGATTTAAACCAATCTTTTCTGGTGGGTTTGGAATAGCCGGCATAGAAAATCTAAGAGACACTGTCTCCCCATTACGATCATCTTCTTCAAACTCAAGTTCTGGATAACATTCTTTTAGTTTACTTTTCAATTTTTCTTCAAGAATATCACATACATCGGCATATTCAGATACGCTAACATCCATAATTGTACTTTATGTAACTATCCATTTTTCTTCCATGGAAATTATAGGCAAATCTATATATAAAAGCTTCATAAAATGTATA
>NZ_LKBH01000072.1:0-1580 GCF_001402935.1 Acidiplasma cupricumulans
TCCTTATAATAGCATTTTACGCTGATATTATTGAAGAATTATATTTTAATAAAAAAAGAAGTTTATTTTACCGTGGTGCCGGATTTATATCCATTTTAATCGCAATGCTATTCATATCAAAGTTTCTTGTTATATCAACACCAGTGGAACCAACAAAAATAGTTGTTGATTCAATATATGCAGATTTTCCAATTGAAAAAGTACCATACTTCTTTTATTATGGAATTATAATGAGAATAAATTATCTTTATTTCACCACTTCAATTCAATCAATAGTTCTTTATATTATACTTGCCGCGCTGCTTACTGAAAATTATTACATGATATTTAAAATAGTTAGAAACAACTCCGTTGCAAAAAACATGATAAGCCCAACATTAACCGGCGGTATATCTGCATTAAGCTGCCAGTGTGAGGGGTTAACAGCAACCTTACCAACAATAGCGGCTGCACTAGCCACAGCAGTTAGCACCACACTACTAAGTGAAAGCATTGTCCTGCTTTTATTGAGTAATTTTATGCTTACAGTATTTCTAAACAGGAAAACTCAGATAAAAATTGTATCACAGATAAAAAATATCAGGAATAGCAATATATTTCCAGTTATGGCAATATTTTTTATATTAATTACTCCAATTGCTGAAATTTTTGGAATTTATTTTAAACTGGAATTATTATCATTAATATTCTTCTTCGGAATAAACATACTTATGTTTGTTGCCGGTATATTTTTTATGTATGTCCTAACAAAAATAGGTGTCCAGCCCAGAATACAAAGTAAATATCTAATAATTTCACTAATAATTTTTTCAAGCATAATTATGTTTATCTGGTTTATACCGTATTTTACAGCCCTGGCATATACATATTATAATATATTCCTCTTAATGAACCTTATGGCATTTGTCTCAGGTTTCATAGTTTACCTTATCTATTCAAATATTGATACATTAAAGCGTGCATATGTTGAATACAATGCAATGATGTTCAGCATGACTGCCCTAATAATTTTTTACATTGCATTAATAGAAAATACCACTTTATACCCATTATATGGAATAGAGCAACAAATTATATTTTCAGCAATTTTATGGGCAACGGCATTGCCTTTTATGTGGTTAAGCACAATAGATACACTTTACCAGTATTCTGTACCAAAAAACTATTACCTAAAAAATTCCAAGAAAAAATCAAAAAACTTTTCAGAAGATTAAAAAATCATTTAAATTTTATCCTGTCATTTAGTCCATACTCAGAAAATCCTATGGCTGTAAATGCAAGGCCTATAATGAACAGTCCGGCACCCACTATTTCCACATATAATGGATATGGTACAGTATTCAGATAACCCTGGATGAAGGTACCAAAGCCGGCTATTATTAGCAATATTCCGGTCATCAACAATGTTATTGTTCTTACCATTTTTATCCCCAATACTAAAATTTTTTTTGCTATATAAATTTAATCCAGATTATAAATTAAAGATGATACATTTGTGATAAATATATTTGATTAACGCAAATATATTTATGAATTAGAATAAATAAAGTCCAAATAATTTATTTTATTACTTATTACTA
>NZ_LKBH01000073.1:0-1523 GCF_001402935.1 Acidiplasma cupricumulans
ATTTGCAATAAAATTAATATACAGATATAATGATTTAAGATAGGATTTTATGGAAATAAACATGGAGGATAATATATCAAAATGGGAAAAGGATGTTATAGACACATCAAAAAATAATAAATTATTATATTTTGATAGCAAATTTTTTTTGAGAATTAAATCCCCAAGCCTCCCTTTTATTTTTGATGACATAGTAAACAAGGATAAAAAGATGTCATTTCACACACATGAGGATGTGGATTCAAGAAAAAAGGATGAAATCATTGTTTCAGGTGGTGAAAAATTAATTAATTCGCTTAAAAATATCTATTATAGGGCCCAGAGTGCATTAAACGAGCACGGTACCATAGCCCTTTATCTATCATTTGGCATCCTGAAATGGCAGGATTCAGATGGTTCTGATGTTGAGACACAGCTATTTTTTGTTCCTGTGGAAATGACAAGAAAAATATACGATGAGTATTATATAGAATCTGTTCAGGGAGATATATTCTTTAATCCAGTACTAAGGGAAAAGCTGGATCAGTTTAATATTAAATTTGACTTTAATTTCGATGAGAATTTAAATATTATGGATGCAATTAAATCCTTTAAGTCAGCAATAAAAGAAACAAAATGGGAGGTAAAAAACAGTGTTTATTTGGGCATTATATCATTTACGAATAACATAATTTATAACGATTTAAAGGCAAACCATGCCCTTATAATGAAAAATGACCTCACAAGGGCACTTGCTGGGGATTTTGATACAGTTAAAAAATTAAATGCTATGATGCCGGATAATATTGATTATTCCGGGATAATAACTGCCATGGATGCAGATTCCAGCCAGCTAAAGGCCGTATACGCCGCAAGGCATGGCGCAAGTTTTATACTTAATGGCCCGCCGGGTACTGGAAAGAGCCAGACAATAGCAAATATAATTATTGATTCGATAAGCAACGGAAAAAGTGTACTTTTTGTCAGCGAAAAAAAGGCTGCAATAGATGTTGTCAGAAGGCGCCTGGAGGAGAATGGATTTGGCGATTTTCTTCTTGACCTCCATGGAAATATATCCAAGTCAGATGTAATCAAATCATTTTATAAAAGCATTGATTCTGAAAAGAACATACGAAATGAACCAATGCCGGGAGATAGATATACAGGAGTTCTAAATGGATATGTTAATTCACTGCATCAGATAAGGGAGAATTCAGGTATATCAGTATATGACGCTGCCTGCAGAATAATAAAAAGTAAAACAAATGTGCGTATTGATATTGATGATAAGGTTTTGAAATATAAATATGACGACATTGAGAACATAAGGTTTCAGTTAGCAGAGCTTGCGGATTATTATGATATAATTCGCGATTATTTTAAGGTTCCAGAGGGTTTCAACTTAAACTATTTTAAAAAAAATAAGAATGAATTTTATAAATCAATTGAGGACATTATGGCATCCATTGAATACATAAATAATCACAGAGACCAAATAGAAAAAGATTTTAAAATAAAATTAACAAATATATATAATTATAAGA
>NZ_LKBH01000074.1:0-1444 GCF_001402935.1 Acidiplasma cupricumulans
AAAAGTTTAATACTATTATAATGCCATATACCTTATATGATTAATGGAATGATGTAATCAGGAGCACATATTGATTAAAATTTATAATAATAACATTATAATAATGACATGAAAAATATTAAATAAATAAGTGGGTGCGGGAATACTACGCTATATGAATTTAAAAATTAATTTCTTTAATAAGCCAAATAATTAGATTAAATTTATTTAATAATTAGATATTGCTATTTATACCATTTAATTTCTGTGATATCCTGAAATAGGATTCAGTATCCAACATCAATCCAAATGCTTATTTTTAGACACTAAAAGCATTGAGAAGAAGGATAATTATCTTGAAAAAGGATAAAAAGTAGAATGTTTTAATCTGATAATGGTGCATTGATAAATGCGGAGTTAAATATATGATATAATATTATAAAAAAGCAATCCCAGGGGCATTTGTCTGTATAAATCGTATTGGATTATATCCGAGAAGTTTAAGTATCAAAGAGGTGATAACTTCCAAAGATACATGTTACATGGTTAACAGAAACCAAAAACCTCTCAGTTGAGGAAATATCATCAATGTTCAGACACACAAATCTATTTGAATTAAGGCACTATAAACCTGAAATAAAAAAGGAGGATGAAAATGTCCCTGCACCAGCCGCTGGGCAAAAATAAATTTTTATTATTTTATTGTAAGTTTAAAATATTTTAAAAATGATCTTAAAACAAGTAGGGGTCTAACAGAATAAAACCCAAAAAATAAAAGGTAAATCCAGTATATAAACTCCGGTGGGGTCTTATCGAAACCTCTGGAAAATATAGTAAATCGGGTTATTACATATATCCTCTTTAAATGCTTTTTAGGTCTTCTGGAATCAAAAATATTTTGAAAATACACAATATTATTGAGATATAATTTTAACCATGAACAGTAATTATTTCTTGAGGTATTTTTCTGATGCTCCCTGTAATATGTGAGCACGGTACTGGTGTTCAAAATATTGCACGAATTATCTAATGCACATAAATAAATAAAAGTGTCCTGTGCAGCTGAAACTTTTTTTATTTGTTCAAGATATCTCATTAATATGTTCTTATTTACAGAAATTGATGACATATTAAAATCTGGTTTTCTTCCCAGCTGCCTGTAAGATGCATTTTTAATGTTACCGGAAAAAAACAATGAATTATTGTGGATATACCCAATATTTTTGCTGGAAAATTCATTATAAATAAATTCAAGCTTTTCAGGAAGGAATATGTCATCATCGTCCATGAAAACAATAATATCCGAACCTGCATTTTTAATTCCGAGGTAAATGTAATTTCCAATTATTCCATCTGTAATAATTTGTCTGACATTTAAATTAGTATAATTGCTTAAATCAAAACTAAAGTTTGATATTAAAATAACCTCAAAATCTTTAAATTTTTGTGATGCAAGAGAATTAAA
>NZ_LKBH01000075.1:0-1419 GCF_001402935.1 Acidiplasma cupricumulans
ATTTACTTTCATAATGGAATACGGACTCAAGAGAAATTATGTATCCAGTTTCAGGCTTATATGGCAGGCAATGGGGACTCTCTCAGTTGCTGCGGATGCTGCATATTTGCTGGTTGGTGTTGTTGAATTTGCCCTGGGTGCAACCCCATTATCATTATTCCTTGGGGTAATTGGATATTTATTTATAATGAATACAGGATACCAGTTTTCGAAGCATGTAAACTCTGCCGGTTCTTATTATACATTTGCGGGGAAGGGGCTTGGTGGCATTGTTGGTACTTTTCAGGCATGGAACATGGCATTTTATGGAATTTTGGGATATGGTAGTTTTGGCTTTCTTGGCCTTGCATCATTTATTACCTTAATAGACCCGAAATATTCGGGTGCACTCTTCTGGGTGCCAATAGCCTTTGTGGCCGCACTTATATCATTTTTGTTTACATACCGTGGAATAAAAATATCAACAGATTATCAGATAGCCGGTGGTGTCATAGAGGTTCTTGTACTTATAATAGGTTCATTAATAATCATAATAAATGCTGGAAAATTAAACACTTTGTATGTTTTTACATTAAAATATGTTTCTGGATATTCTCAGCTTATTTTTTCAATGATTTATTCAACAACCCTGTATTTTGGAACCACAGTGTCAATTACCGCACTTGGCGAGGAGGCAAGGGAACCGGAAAAGAATATTAAACGTGCACTGCTTGCAACAACAATTCTTGCCGGACTTACGTTAATCTTTGTTTCTTATGCCTTCACCATCGGATGGGGGCCGGCAAATATGGAATCATTTTTTCATAGCCAGGATCCGGGAGTTATACTTTTTAAAAGATACAGTTATATACTATATATAGCACTTATACTTGTTACAATAAACAGTTTCATGGGCTATAATATTTCTGTGAGCAATGCAGATTCAAGAATATTTTATTCTTTTGCCAGGGATGGAATTCTATTTTTACCAAACAGAGTGGCCAAAATTCATGAAAGATACAGAACACCACATATAGCCGCGCTAATAATATTTATTTTATCATTTTTAATAGCCATATTTTTTGGCCTCAGGTATGGACCCGTGGCAGGTGGCCTTTTGATGCTTTTAATAAATTCATATGCTGCATATACAGAACATATAGTGGCATCAATAGCACTGCCATTTCTAACACATCGCAGGGGAGAATTTAAATTAATTCAGCATGTTGTAATTCCCGTTATTGGTATGGCCATTCTATTAATAATAATGATAAGTACACTTATAACACCCGAGCCCTATCCGGAAAACTTTGCAGTATATTTTGGCGTATCCTGGATACCGATATCAGGATTATTAACGTTTATAGAATATAAAATTCATCCCGGTAAGGTAAAAAAAGCTGCCCAGTTTACAATTGAGGAGATTGAGGGGAAATAAAA
>NZ_LKBH01000076.1:0-1457 GCF_001402935.1 Acidiplasma cupricumulans
TCCGATCTAATGTATATTGATATAATATTTCTTATACTTATGTTCATACAGGAATTTATTTATTCAATAATTATTTAATATATTTATGTCACAGAATGCTGTTCAGGTCAAAACGCCCTGGGGCAATATAAGGTGGTCAGCATTTTATGCCGCATGGGGAGGCTGGGTTCTTGATGGATTTACAACCTTCGTTTATGCATTTATAGATCTGGCCGCAACCAGATATTTACTTCCCGCCACAGGTATAAGCCTGAGCCTTACATCATTTTTCCTTGCAGCATTTTTTGCAGTATTTCTAATAGGATGGGGCACATCATTTATTTTTGGCCCGCTTGGTGATAAATACGGAAGAATAAAAATACTATCCTTAAGCATCATCTTATTTGCCGTTGGGTCTGTTCTGAGTGGTTTATCAACCAATGCATATGAATTTATGGTCTTTAGATTCCTGACAGGTCTCGGGATTGGTGCAGAATGGTTTTCAGGCGGAACCACAGTTGCAGAGGTTTTCCCTGAGGATAGAAGGGTTATGGGAGCTGGGCTTTTCCATACGGGCTTTTACTTTGGATTTTTATTTGCCGCACTGGCGGAGCTTGTCCTTGAGCCATTTATTGGATTCCGTGGAATGCTTATACTTGGAGGGCTTCCTGTAATCTTCATAATTTATGTAAGGTATAAAACAAAGGAGCCTGAAAAATGGGTTAATGTTAAAAGGGCTGCCAAAAATTCATTGAAGGCCAGGGAATCATTTTATTCCATATTCAAAAAAGGTTATGCAAAATCCACTGTAATAGCATCCCTGGTTATGTCTGCCGTTATACTGGGACTTTACAGCGGTACTGTGTATGTCCCAACAATAATTGAGGATATAACAGCCAAAATTGCCATGCTTAAATATCCCGTTGTATATTATGTTGCAGCTGGTGGTGCAGAGGTGTCAGCATTTACAATAATTGGATGCATACTAATGCCATTAATGGCGGAAAAACTTGGAAGGAGAATAACATTGATAATCTTTCTGGTGCTTATGACCATCAGTGTTGTTCTTATTTACGATATAATATTCTATATGAACTCATTATTTTATCTTTATCTGGCAATACCATTGCTTGGCCTTGGGGGTGCTGACTTTTCGGTATTTACCCTCTGGAGCCCTGAGCTTTATCCAACAGAATTTAGAAATTCAGGCTTTGCAGCAATAACCACCTTTGCAAGGTATTTTGCCGCAGCACTGATATTCATCATAGGTTATCTCGCGCTTCTGGTTGGGTTTGGCCATGCCGTGGCATACACCGCCATAGGATTTGTGCTGGTGATGCCTCTTGTATTTTTAATGAAGGAAACAAGAGGCCAGAAACTTCCAGAAAAAATACTCTCAGGCGTTAAGGATTAAATTTTTAAATTATTTTTATTTTATTTATCAAATTAAATAGCAATACTGTGGTATATTATTAATA
>NZ_LKBH01000077.1:0-1329 GCF_001402935.1 Acidiplasma cupricumulans
TAATAATAAAAATATATTTTTAATACTGATTATAATCCATGCAGATTAAGTATCGATCGGGCATCATATTCTATGTATTGATAAATGATACCATTTACTAAACATGTATTTAACATCATCATTGCATTTATAGCAATTCATCAATCCGATATATTAGCACAGAATTTTGGTATAATCTATGGTATGTGATTAAGGCGTATGGTATTTACCAGCACAATGTGTCAGTCAATAAAATCGGAGTTCTACCGAATTGTACTAAATGATAAATTAGGAAATCAGGATATATTAATGTATTCACTAATAACAGCAGACAACAGAAGTTTGGATGCAAAAATCCTATACATAATCTACCATTACCACTTTATACAAGGTTTAAGGTATACTATTTAATAACATCATTAACTGATTTTCTTAAAGGGCCAATGAATGAAAAATGTCTATATGATGTAAATCCAAAGATACTAGAACAGGCGGCCGCAACACCAAGGTCATGGTAAAGGGTTTTAACACTAATAAAGAATGGGTTTGTAACACCTGTAGATTTTGAGGGTTATTAGGTCATGAGCCAGGTTCAGCGTTCTATTCATTTTACCGTAAGTATATGGAGGATAGAGGGATAATAATAAAGAATGAAGACCTTGACACTGGAACAGTTGGGAAAGAAAATAAGTTAAGTGATATTAACAAAAAAAGAAAGAAAAAATGAGGTGAAAAATATGGCAAAAGGTGGAGCAATTATTGATGTGGTGAATAGAAAGGTAGATAATACATATGATGCGTTATTTCCAGCATTAAAGGATTTATATGATCAGGGAATTTTATATACAGAAAAGGTATTTGACCAGAAAATACCAAGGTGGGAACATGGAGAGTATCTCGGTGATGAGACAGTAACCATGCACAAACTTATACTTGATCCTGATGTAGATAGATTTATATTAGGTGTACTTGATGATGTTGCAAATTACCCAAGGCTTAATCCAACAGAGAGATATGAAGTTTGGGCACATTTTAAACTTAAATTCAGCAAACTATATTTCATTATTAACAGGGGAATTTATATTTAAACAAAATATGGTAAACAACCTAAATAAAAAATGAGGCTTTTTAATAATTACTTAAAATAACAAAATAAGTAAGGTAGAATCAAAAATAGGTTCTCCTATTGAAAATAATGTGATGTATGAGAAAATATACCTTATATTAAAAAAGTGATGCAGAATTAAGGTGATTATAAAGTATCGGAAAATGTTATTGCAAATGAACAGGAGAAAGTATATAATAAGCGCAATTTTTACGGGAAATCTAATACCATAAATCTATATTATA
>NZ_LKBH01000078.1:0-5175 GCF_001402935.1 Acidiplasma cupricumulans
ACAGACAAAAATTCCGTGCCCATTTATTATACAATCACAATAAATATATAGAGTTAATATTTATATTTATTTATGGTAAGAACATCATCAGAATTTCTTAAATCCCTCCATCCAGGAAATGTTTATTACAGGGGTAAAAAGATAGACAATGTTGTTTCCCATCATGTACTCGGCATTGGTGCAAAACATGCTGCCAAACTTTTTGATTATCCAGATATGGTATTTACAGGTAATTCCGGCGAGAAAATCAGCAAATATTTTAAGGTTCCTGAAAACACAGAGGATTTAATAAGCCGCAGGGAATTAATATACAATACCACAAATTATTGCAATGGAATTTTTAATATTTCCCAGGCCATTGGATCAGATGCCATATTTGCAATGAAAATAGTATCACAAAAAATAGACAAAAAATATAATACGCATTATTATAAAAATGTTGAATCTCTCTATGAAAGATGCATAAAAAACGATTTAACACTGGCGGTGGCACAGACAGATACAAAGGGTGACAGGTCAAAAAGGCCTGAGGAACAGGACGACATTGATTCATATTTGCATATAACAAAAAAGGATAAAGAAGGCATCTATGTTACAGGAGCAAAGGTGCACACAACCCAGTCAATATATGCCGATGAGCTTATAGTAATTCCATACAGAAACATGACAAAAAAGGATTGTGATTATGCCGTTGCATTTTCTGTAAGCACAAACACGCCTGGTTTAAGGTTTATTGTGAGGCCAATAGATGAGCTTGAGGGAAACTCCTCATCAATTCTAAGCAAAATGGACTTTGAGGTGGAAACAACAACAATATTTGATAATGTTTTCATTCCATGGGACCATGTATACATGGCCGGTGAGGGGGAATTTGCTGGAGAGCTTGCCAACCTATTTGCAACATTTCACAGGTTTACAGCGGTTTCATACAGGGCCGCAACAGCAAATTTATATATTGGCATTGCAAGCATGATGGCAGAGGCCAATGGCATAGAAAATGCCGGGCATGTAAAAAATAAGATGCTTGATATGATCCAGTATAAGGAAATTATGACCATGAGCAGCTATACAGCTGCAATGTTCTGCGAAATTGATTCCGGTATAGCTGTTCCAAATCCGGTATACACAAACATAGGTAAATTATATTCAAATGAAAACTTCTACAGGCTTATTAATGGGCTTATAGAAATTTCAGGAGGCATTATTGTTACAATGCCATCTGTTGAGGATCTTGAAAATAGGCAGAATCAAAGGTATATATATAAATATCTTGCATCCATGGCACCGGGTGAATACCGTTTTAATCTTTTAAGGCTTGCAAAGGAACTTGCTGGAAGCAATTTAGCAGGCTACATGCTAACACTGATGGCACATGCTGAGGGTTCAGTTGAGGCAAGCAAAATAGGGCTTTTAAGGGGATATAATGTTAATGAGGCCAGGGACATGATCAGAAAAATCCTGATGCCTGGAGACTGATTTTTATGTATGACATTAAAAATAAGGTTGCAATTGTAACCGGGTCAACAAGGGGTATAGGAAAAAGCATTGCCAGAAAACTTGGCTATGAGGGCGCCTTACTGGTATTAAATTACCGAAAGCGTGATGATGAGGCGAACAATGCATTAAGGGAACTGAAATCTCTTGGGTATGAGGCCATCGCAGTCAAGGCCGATCTATCCATGGAGGAGGATTGCAGGTTATTAATAGATACCACCATGGATACATTTGGAAAACTGGACATACTCGTAAATAATGCCGGAACCGGATTTTATTCCCCATTTAAGGATATAAATGATAAATTAATAGAAAAAACACTTGGAACAGATTTTAAATCAGTGCTCTACTGTTCCCTTTATGCCTCCAGGGCAATGGAACGTGGTGTGATAATAAACATAGCATCAATTACCGGAATCATTCCCTATTATGGATTATCAGTATATGGGAGCCTCAAAAGCGCTGTTATAAACCTGACAAAATCCATGGCACTGGAACTTGCACCCAGTATAAGGGTGAATGCAATCGCCCCGGGCCTTGTAAATACAAATCTTGGTGGAAGCCTACTTAATGTCATGGGCATAAGCTGGGATACGTGGATAAATAAATACACACTTACAAAGAAGGCAACAGAACCGGATGAAATAGCAGAGGCAGTCATTGCGGAGATTAAAATAGACACAATGACAGGTGAGGTCATAAAAATAGACGGTGGCCAGGCGCTAAAATCAGGGGATTTCAAAAAAGAATCAAGAATTTAATTTGTTTTTTAACCTCTTTGATAGTTTAATAAAGTAATCCAGTGATTCCGGATTCATGAGGGAACCTGGGTTAACAGCGTCAGTTACATTATATCCGAGTAAAATCTTTTTAATTGGAACCTCAACCTTCTTCCCATTAATTGTTTTAGGTATATCATCAACAATTAAGATTTCATCAGGAATATATCGTGGTAAATACTCTTTTATTGAATTAATTATTTCAGATTTTATTTTTTCTATATTCACATTTTTATCATTTAATGAAATAAAGAGCGGCATGTAATAACCATCCTTGATGTCCATTCCTATGATTAATGAATCCCTAACACCAGATATATTATCCACAATATTGTATATCTCCGAGGTGCCCATCCTTATGCCATTTTTATTTAATGTTGAATCTGACCTTCCATAAATAATGGCGGTATTTCTGTCAGTTATCTCTGCGAAATCACCATGCCTCCAGACATTTTTATAATAATTGAAGTAGGATTCATTATATATTTTATAATCAATATCATTCCAGAGATAAACAGGCATTGATGGCATTGGTTTATCTATAATTAATTCCCCTATCTTATTGACAACAGGATTTCCGGAATCATCATAAACCTTGACGCTATCACCAAGTGATATTGATTGCATCTCCCCAGCATAAACCCTAAGCATTATGTTTGGCTCAAAGAATGCTGAACAAATATCTGTACCACCGCTTATGCCTGTAAACCAGACGTTCCTTTTTATTGAATATATATACCTATATCCATCTGCACTCAGCGGGCTTCCGGTGTAGAAAATTGCATGAATATTTTCTGCATTTCCTGTTTTAAAACCAGATTTTTTCAGATAATTTATATATGCAGCACTTGTTCCGAAATATTTTACATTGTTAATATTTAAATAATCCCACAGCACATTTAAATCGGGATAAAATGGGCTGCCATCATAAAGAACCACAGTTGATCCAAGCAGTAATGAACTTATCATAAAATTCCACATCATCCATCCTGTACCAGTGTACCAGAACAACCTATCAGACCTTTTTAGATCCAAATGCAGTGATAATGATTTTAGGTGCTCAAGCAAAATTCCACCATGGCTGTGAACTATACCCTTTGGCTTTCCTGTTGTGCCTGATGAAAAGAGCACCCATAAAGGATCATTAAATTCCATTTCCCTAAATTTTAATTTTCCCATATAATCCTTAAATATATCGTTAATATCCCATACATTATCATTATCCATGTGTATTTTTTTATTAATGCTGTTTACAGTAATTACCAGTTTTATTGTTTGAATATTTTTTAAAATTTCATTAATATCTCTAGTTTTTTCATATTCACGGCCACCATAATAATATTTCTCGGTAACAATAAGTACCTTCGGTGACAGCTGCATTAACCTCTCCATTGCACCTCTGGAGCCAAAATCTATGGAAATTGATGAAAATATGCATCCGAGAGATGCAGATGCAAGAAATGATATAATATTTTCTGTTGTATTTGATAGATATGTTGCTATCACATCCCCGGATTTTATGCCATTTACCCTTAAAAAGTTGTAAAGTGCACCTGTTTTCATTTTCAATTCTTCATATGACATTGTTTTTGTTTCATTCATTTCGTTTTTATAAATTAATGCAGTGCCAGTGCTATTTTTAAAAACATTTTCTGCATAATTTAATTTCAGCCCTCCAAACCATTTATTTCCTGGCATTGGGTATTTTGAAAGTATGTATTCATAATTTCCATGCGATTTTATGCTAAAATATTCCATAATATCCTTCCAGAATACCTCAATGTTTTTTATGGAATAATTGAAAAGATCATTATATTCATTAATATTTAAATTATGGTTTTTATTTATAAAATCAATAAATTTAACCATGTTTGAATTATCAACATCATCCCTGTTCGGTTCCCATAAAATTTCTGGCATAATTGTATTAATTGCATTTTATACTTAAATTTTTATAATGTCTTATTAATCTTTTATACCATTTTGAAGGGAACCAAAAAGGAATTTTTTAAATTTATCCTCATTAATCCTGGTAATTACCTTTATTTTACTGTTATCATCAGGAATCATTGATGAAAAGCCTCTTGTTATTTCATCTTCAATTGATATATCTACCCTAACATTTTTTGTCTCCATTATTATATCATTATTTAAAATGCAGGACATTAACAATGAATCAGAATGTGTGAGGCCGTTAATATTTATACCAGATTTTCCAGATTTATTATATTCTATTGCAGATCGGTTTACATCCAAATAAAATTTAAAAAGGTCTGTTTTATTTTTTTCATAATTATGCATTATTTCATCAATGGTTATCGTTCCATGTTCAGCGCAAAGATCCCACGGCAGTATTGTAGCATTGAAACCAGATTTAAGTACAATATATGCAGCCTCAGGGTCAACGAAAAAATTGTATTCTGCAGCAGGAGTTATATTTCCTGCATGCCTGTATGTTCCTCCCATTATATATAAATGTTTTACATTCTTTGGAAAATTATTATCCATTAATGTTGCAAGTGCAATATTTGTTAATGGAGCCTGTGCGCATATTATAAGATTTTTTTTATACATTTCTGCATAATTAACCAGTTCAGCTGAGGCATTTCCGTTCTCAGGCTGTTTCTGCGGGTCAGGAAAATTAGAATTGCCCATGCCGTCATTGCCATGGACATACTGGGCAGTAACCAGATCCCTTAACATTGGCTTTCTTGATCCAATAAAAACCGGGACATTCTTTTTATTGACCTTTTCAAGCGTTAGCAATGCATTTTTTGCGCCCAATTCTACAGGCACGTTTCCTGCAGCTATGCTTATGGATATTAAATTTATTGGGGAGAGTGCTGCAAGCATAATTGATGTTACGTCATCGCCTGCTGTATCCGTATCTATTATAATATTA
>NZ_LKBH01000079.1:0-3158 GCF_001402935.1 Acidiplasma cupricumulans
ATAAAGGTTTTTATATGGAAATAAATAGGCGAACCATTTTATTAATATTATGGATAAAAAATATAAAAACGGTATTAAAATAATAATGAGGATTATACCCGGGATTGGTATATTTCCTTATAATTTTGATTTAAATTATTCTGGAAACGATGTAAAGTGCCAGTAACGTACTGAAAAGTACTGGTACAGCCAAAATAAGGCCAGCCTTCATATAATACCTGTATGATATTTTAATTGCATTTTTTCTTTCCAGTGTGTAAAGCCATAACAGCGTGGCCAGAGAACCTATGGGGGTAAATTTGGGTCCTATGTCATTTCCTATTACGTTTGCATACATCAGGAGTCCTGGATTTTTAAGGCCGGATATGGCTATATCGCCAATCATTACCGATGGCAGGTTATTCATTATGGCAGCGTTAAATGCAAAGAAAAATCCTGATAGTATAAAATTAAAGGGTGGTAAAACATTATTTATATGCTGTAGTACGTAAACATAAATTAAATTTAAACCCTCATTGCTAACTCCAAAAACAATGATATACATGCCAAGGGAAAATAAAACAATCTGCCATGGGGCAATTTTTATGACCCTGTTGGCATCTATTCTTTTATCCAGCCGTGCCATTAAATAAAAAAAGGCTGCAAACGGCATTGATATAAATGACACCGGTATTTTTATAAATCCAGAAATAAAATACAGTGTTATTAAGATTAATATGGCAGGAAATGAAATTTTAAAAATTCTTTTATCTTTTATTAGATCCTCTGGTTTAATATCAGTATTTGCAGCATAATTTTTTTTGAGTTCAGATCTGTAAAATATGTAAAGAACGGCAACACTGGCTATTATTGATATTAAATCAGGAATTATCATAATCTCTGTATACCTTAAAAATGTAATATTAAAATAGCCTGCAGTTACAAGATTCACAAGATTGCTTACAGTAAACGGTATGCTTGCAGTATCTGCAATAAACCCTGTTGCCATAATAAATGGTAATATTTTGTCATTACTGAATTTGGACCTGTAAAGTATTGAATAAACTATGGGTGTTAATATCAGTGCAGTGCCATCATTGGCAAATATTGCTGATATTACAGAACCAAGAACTATAATTAATAAAAAAAGTTTTTTTATATTATTGCCTGCAAAATTTACAATTTTATATGCTATATATTCAAAAAAACCAGCCTCATCAAGTATAAGTGATATTATTATAATCGAAATAAATGTAAACGTCGCATTCCAGACGATGTCCCATACCCTAATTATGTCTTCTATACTTGATATGCCCAAAATAAATGTAACTGCCGCACCTGCAAGGGCCGAATACCCTATGCCTATGTTTTTTGGTTTTTTAATTACAAGATAAAGTGTTACAATAAAAATTATCAGTGAGACATAGAACATTATTTTCATGCTTATTCATCGCATTCCGCACATTTACATATTCTCTCTATTTTTTTACCGGCCTCACTGCCAGCTCTCAATAAATTCCTTAAAGAATCGTCAGATATTTTATAAATTATATTTTTTCCTGATCTGTAACTTATTACAAGGCCATTTTCACGTAAATCCTTTAATTTATGTGATATAAGGGGCTGATCCATTCCCATTTTATTTATTATGCCGGAAACTGATAGGCTTTCACTGGATAAAAGTTTGAGTATTTTCAACCTTGTTTCATCGGATAGCATTTTATATATATTGGCCTCCCCAATCTCATTCAATAACATTCTCTGGGAATTATTTTTTCATATAAAATTATTTTCATATGTTAATAATTACATATTAAATAAAGTCTTTAATAAAATCAACTGCCTTTTTATATGTTTCCTTTCTGCACTCTTTTGAACTAAATGATTTTCCATCCAGAACAGAAAAAAATCTGCATCCACCAAAGCATAATGGCAGGTAACTGCAGTTTTTGCACTCATCATTCTTCCATGCAAGTGATGCATTTTTGGCAAGCAGTGCCCTATTTATTATCTCAACACTGCCATCTGATTTTAGCAAACCCTTGGCGAATTTTGTATTGCCTGTAAATGCCCAGCATGGATATATATAACCTGCCGGATCAACTATTATGTCCTCATCAACATGCGCAACACATACACCAAGCCTGAATATATCCTGTGGAACCCTGAAACCATGCAATTTTATTTTGTGCCATATCCTCTGAACTGCATCAAATTCATCCTGTCTGGATATGTTTTCATCCCAGGCCTCATTCCTAAAAAGATTTTCATGAACAAGATGTGGGTCTATTCTAATATTTTCTATCCCCATATTTTTTAATTCATATAGCAGTTCATCAAAGTCATCAATGTTTGAATAGTCTATATTTATTCTCAACACCACATTTAAAAGATCCTGAACATATAGAAGATTTTTTAAAATTATATCAAATGAACCGCGCCTGTTTACAAAATATCTTCTTGAATCATGGACCTCTCTTGGCCCGTCCAGTGTTATCTGTGCATACCTTAATCCATAGCCATAAAGATCATCTGCCATATTTTTGGTAAGCATTGAACCATTCGTAACGATGCTGAATTCATAATTTAAATTGCCCAGCATAGATGAAACCTTTTTTATTGTATTTGCCTCAAGCAATGGTTCGCCGCCAAAGAATGTAACCCTGACCTTTCTGCCATTGCTATTTTTGTTTATATAATTTACAAATCCATTTATTATGTTATCATTAACCCTGGATTTATTTCTGAAATCTTTTTGAAAACAGTAGCTGCAATCAAAGTTGCAGTTGTATGTTAAAACCATTGTCGGTTCAAGTATATTCTTTTTAAGGGTTAATTTATCAAATTCAGCATTTATATCATCTGTTATAAAACCTTCATAAAAAACTTCCTTAATATCCTCTGGGATTATTCCAGATGTAATTTTTTCCTTTTCCTCGCTGCTAACCTTTATCGCATAGCCTGTTAGTGTATTAAACAGTATAAATTCAGAACCATCCCGAATAAAAACATTATATTTTGAAAAAAATTGCTGGGGCATTTAATTTCCCCAGCTTGGTGAGTATCCGCATCTGCATGCCTTCCTCTCCACCTTTAAAACTTTTCTTTCTATTGTTTCCATTCTATCACCATATGACTAAATAAGTTATAATATATAAGAAATAATAATCAAATAAATA
>NZ_LKBH01000080.1:0-5035 GCF_001402935.1 Acidiplasma cupricumulans
ATGTAAACATAGCCATCATTGTCCATTTTTGCTATGTCACCTGTATGGAGCCAGCCATCGCTTAAAACATTATTATTTTCATCGGGCCTTTTCCAGTAGCCCTTCATGACCTGTGGACCCTTAATTAACAGCTCACCCGGAGACCCAATGGGCATCTCTGTAATGCCATCGTCTATTGAAACAATCTTTTCATATGTGTCTGGAACAGGCATGCCAACTGAACCAATCCTTCTATGTGTTATATCATTATCGGATACAATCGGATTAATGTTTGCAACTGGTGATGTTTCACTCAGGCCATAGCCCTCAACAACAACCGCACCGGTAATTTTTTCAAAATCCTTCTGGAGTTCAACCGGCAGTGGCATGGCCCCTGAAATGCATACCCTGATATCCCGCAGGTTATATTTTGATACGTCCTTATAATTCATAATTGAATGGTATAAGGTTGGTATTCCAGGAAAGGCTGTTGGTTTATATTTATTTATTATTTTAAGTGTCATTTTTATATCCCTTGGATCGGGGATCAAAATTATTTTTGAACCTGAGAGCAGTGGAGATAGCATGGCAGTCATCATGCCGTATACATGGAAAAATGGTATTGAGGACAAAAAAGATATATTGTATTTAAACTCATCTGGAAGCCATTCCCTGATCTGGTATGCATTTGCTATTAAATTATAATGTGTTAGCACCGCAGCCTTGGGAACTCCTGTGGTTCCTCCAGTGTACTGGAACAGGGCCGGATCATTCTCTGGATCTATATTATTTAGCGGCGTTTCCCTGGAATTTAAATTTTTATTCCGTTTCAATCTTATGATATTTTCGTTAAAATTTACTCTGGTTAAATTCCTCCTCGATAATTTATATATCCAGGAAATAATTGGTGGCAGGTAATCACCAATGCCTGCAAAGAATATCCTCTTTATTTTCTTTGGATAAAATTTAAGTATTTTCCCGGAGAATTCATCAAGTGTTATTATAGTATCACTTTCTGAATCCTGAAGTTCATCAATGATTTCGCGTTCAGTATAAAGTGGGTTTAACTGAACAATGATTGCACCAAGGCTCATCAATGCAAAGAATACAATGACATACTGGGGTACATTGGGAAGCATTACGGCAACCCTATCACCCTTCTTTATGCCATGGGAATTTAAAAGATCCGCTGTATTATTTATCTCATTTTTTAAATCTTCATATGTGATTAATGTTCCCATAAATTCAACTGCTGCATTTTTTGAATATTTTTTTTCAGATTCTATAAATGCGCTGTATATATTTATAACAGGTATTTCAATGGTCCTTCTGACCCATGGTGGATAATTTTTTGATAGAACATCATCCTGTGCCCTGTAATTAAAGGTATCCAACAATGCCACCCCCGATCTTTTTAATGAATTTTATAAATAAATTTTTATTATACATATTTTAAACAATCAATAAAATTTATTTAATCATTTCAGGCAGGAAATTAATGATTTATTGCATTTTTTTAAGTGCAAGTGATAGGCTGCCGCAGTCCGGGTCAATAACATAAAATTTTAATCCTGCCATTTTAAATGCATTTTCAACCTCGTTTATACTGCAATAGAACAGATGAGATTTATTTCCTGTATCTGTTGAACCAAAATTTTTTATGTAATCTGATTTTATATAATTGCATATTTCACTTTCCTTTTGATGATTTTCGGTTCTGGCCGCAACAATAATTCTCACATCGAAATTTAGGTAATCAATATGCCAGTGCTTCTTCTTATTTTTATTTAAATGCCTGCAAACACGCTGATACAATCCATTAATGGCACTGCCCACATAAAAATAATTTCCGGATATATGGTATTCACCTATTGCACCAATTCTATAATTTCCGGGAATTACATTTATGCCAAGGGCGTAAACTCCGGGTATTTTCTGCATGATTTTAAATTAATAATCGCAATAAAAATATGACGTTTTATAATTCATATTTATGATATAAAATCCTTAATATGAAAAAAATAAATATTATTTTTTAATATACATTCAATGGAAGACGATGAGGAGGAAAGGCTCCATCAGAAGAAATTAAATGAGCTTTTGAACTCTCTTAATCAAAAGGATAAAATTGTCGAGCTTAATAAAGATAATTTCCAGGAATTTATAAAAACCCATGAAATTTCAGTTATTGATTTCTGGGCCCCGTGGTGTGCACCATGCCATATTTTATCACCACTTGTTGAGGACCTTTCAAAAAAATATCCCGGAATATCAGTTGCAAAGGTAAATGGTGATGAAAATATGGAATTATTATACCGGTACAGTGTTACTGGCCTTCCAACCGTTTTATTTTTTAAGAATGGAAGCCTTGTGGAAAGGTCTGTTGGTGTTGTACCTTTTAATGTTCTGGAGGGTAAATTAAAATGGTTAATGCAAAATCACTAATGCTTGGGATTACAGGATTTAGTTACGGCTATTTTATGAGATGCCAGATTCCAAATATAGTGAATCTGTTTAATACCTCTGGCAGGGGGGTTGTATTTAACAGCCTTGACCAGGGCATAGAAAACTCATGGAAGAAGATAATGAGATATAATAATGGCAATTATGATTTTCCTGAGGGATTGAAAAAACTTAATCCGGTTCTAATTAACATACCTGTAAAAAATCCAACAGATGGGGATTACTCATCCAATTATTTAAATTCGGATTTTAATGAGGAAATAAATGGTGTATTTAAGGAAATTAATAACCACATTGACTGTGGCCCGGTAATAGCAGCAATAAACAGCCTTAATAATTACCTTGATGCCGGGGAAAGGTGCGATGTTTATTCATTAATAGATAAAAGCATAGGTGAAATTATAAGAAAATTTGATGAGTTTATCATATTTTCCCCATATGGGGATTTAAAAGCTGATAAAACCTACGAACCATATGGTGTATATATTTCAAGCAGGTCAAGGCCGAATCCGCACGAAACAATTGGAATAGGCAATATAATTGATATTTTCACAAATATACTGTATTTATAATTAAACATTTTTTAAGGCATTTTGCATGGGATTAAAAAATTTGTAATTAAAATTTAAAGCCGTCCATTAGTTTTTTTGCCTCAACTTCCAGTGATCTGGCATCATTATCACTTAAAGGCATTATTGGTTCCCTTGGCTGCCCAACATCATTGCCTGTAATAATCTTAACAAGATTGTATGTTGCCGACCAGGGGCCATATTTCCCTGCAAGGGCTGCGAGGCTGTTTACTGCCAGCTGGGCCTTTCTTCCCGTTTCATTTGAATAGTTTTCGGCTATTATATTAAGGTACCTATATGCATAGTTGCCTGCTCCGGATACATATCCATCCAGGTTTTCCCTGTACGCTGAAAGAACATATTCATCTGGCCCTGTGTAAACCCTGATATCATCTATATTATCCTTAACTGATAATATTTCATGCATGTCATATGTTGTTTCCTTAATTCCTATTATATTTCCACCGGCCTTCCTTATATCTTTTATAATATCATATGTTATATCATACCCAGTTGTCCCTGGATAATTATAAATTATTGTTGGATAAATGCTTGATATTTTAAGGAAATAATTAACAAGCCATTCACGTTTAAATCCCGTAAAATAGTAGGGTGGCAGGGCAGCAACCGCATGAATTTTATTACTTTTTGCATATCTGGCAAGATCAAGTGAATCCTCTAAATTAATGGAACCGCACTGGAGTATAATATTATCCGGTGTGTACAAAAATGCATCCACAAGTTTTTTTCTTTCATCAGGCGTCACTGATGGGCCCAGCCCGGTGCTGCCAGCCATAAATAGAAAATCCATTTTATTTTTCAAAAGATTCTCACCATGCTTTATAAAAAGTTCGGTATCTATTTTATTATTCACAAATGGTGTGACTATTGGTATAATACTATCCTTTTTGGACATATTAAATAAAATGGGTCATTAATATATAAGTATTTGCAATAAAAGAATATTTTTTAAAAATAATTTATTTTTAACCTATTTAATAACCTCAGATATTTCCTGTTTGAGACTCATATAATTGCCTTTATATAATATGCCGTATTTTTCAGCCTTGATTATTGCCTCTCTCATGCTAATATAGGAGGCCATGTTTTTTCCTGCTATATCGAATGCAGTTCCGTGGTCAACCGAAGTTCTTAAAAATGGCAGTCCGGGATTCATGCTAACTGTATGATCAAAGTCATATGTTTTTGCGGCTATATGCCCCTGGTCATGGTATAATGATAAAACAGCATCATAATTTCCCAGTGACGCATAATGAAAAACAGAATCAGCCGGTACCGGTCCATAAACATTAATTTTTCCCATAAATTCCTCAATGGCAGGCCTAATTTCATTTATTTCCTCACTGCCAAACATGCCTGATTCCCCTGCATGTGGATTCAATGCCGCTACGGCTATTTTTGGATTGTTAAAGCCTAAAAGCCTCATCGAATAATATGTCTCAATAATGGCCCTTTTAACATTGTCCTTTTTAACATATTTAACAGCTTCCATTAGTGACATATGCTTTGATAAAAAGGTTATTCTAAGGTTTTTTACCTCAAAAAGTGTGGAGACAAAATTTGATCTGGTTAAATCCATTAACATTGATGTATGATCAATATATTTTGAACCTGCAAGTTTTATTGCCTCCTTATTTATTGGTGCTGTGGCAATTGCATCAACCTTATTTTTTAAAGCGTATTTGACGGCCTCCTCAATGCTTTTCACTGCAATTTCACCTGAATATGCATTTACCTTTCCGGTTTCTATCCTCTGCCCATTCCCAACATTTACAAATTCAAAATCAGATTTTATTTTAGAATTTATGCCACATATTTTTAAGATATCCTCAAAATTATCCCTATCACCGAATAAAATGAAATGATTTTTATCATCATTCATTGATGCAAGAGATTTTGCAACTATTTCAGGCCCTATTCCGGATGGGTCACCAAGGGTTATGCCAATATTTACCATAAATTGTTATTTTTAAATACTATTTATATTTAGTTAATACAATAAA
>NZ_LKBH01000081.1:0-4920 GCF_001402935.1 Acidiplasma cupricumulans
CTCTTCCGATCTATCATACACTTTTATATATAATAATTAGAATAAAAAATCAATGCATGTACAGTTATTCCTGATTAATGCGGTATTCAAATTATATATATGATGCCTTAAGGTAAATAAAAAATTATGTTTCCATCAATAAATTTTAATAAAAACTATGTTTTTATAATTATGAATAAATTATATTTTTTGACCGGTATAATTGGTCCGGTGGTGACCTTATCACTTATATTTCTTGATATTTCAATATCACCATACTTTTCATGGCATGTAAACTCACTAAGCAGTCTTGGCATCCATAAATATTATTATTTGTTTGATTCTGCAGTTATTTTTGAGGGATTAATGAATACAGCATTTTCAGTATTTCTATACAGGGCAGTTCCTGTTAAGCCATTACCTATAATATTAATGATTATAGGAAGCATTGGGCTTTTCTTTGTAGGGATCTTTGATGAACATACCGGTGATATACATTTAACATTTGCAATATTATATTTTATTTTAATGCCTCTTGGAATTATAATATTTAGCCTGTTCAGAATATCCAGGTTTATAACACTTTATGGCATGATATCTGCACTTATATCGCTAATGGTAATAATCATAGGAATTTTAATGGCCCTCAAGATTATAAAATTAAAGGGTGTTGGACTATCAATACCTGAGACCATTGAGGCTTTATTGCTTGCATCATGGATAATTATGCTTGCCTCATACATTATATTTAATTACAGCAAATTACAAACAAATAAAATTATATTGGCATAAATTATACCGTGTCATGGAATTTATAAAAAGTGGAAAGGTTAAGGATATTTACTCGGATGGAGACACCCTAATTTTTAAATTTTCAAATAGAATATCAGTTTTTGATAAAATTATACCAGTGGATATTCCTGATAAGGGGGAATCACTGTGCAGAACCTCATATTACTGGTATGGTGTTGCCAGTGATATTGGAATAGAAACAGATTTAATAAAACTTGAAGGCAACAATGAAATGCGTGTCAAAAAATTTAATGTATTTAGCAGGGGAAGGGAATATTTTAGCAATTACATGGTTCCGCTTGAATTTATAACAAGGTATTATGTTGCAGGAACATATTATGACAGGATAAAGTCTGGAATCCTTGATTATCATGATGCTGGATTTAAAAATATGCCTGAATATGGAGATGAATTTCCGGACCCCTATTTTGAGGTAACCACAAAATATGAAAAATTTGACAGACCATTAAAAACAGATGAGGCTTTGACCATTTCAGGCTTAAAGCTTTACGAGCTTTATGATATAAAGGAAAAAATATTAAAAATAGACAGAAGAATAAATGAGTCTGTAAAGGGCAGGGGGTTAATACATGCTGATGGAAAAAAGGAGTTTGCACTGGGAATAAGCAGAGTGCCGACGATCATAGATACATTTGGCACACTTGATGAGGATAGGTTCTGGGATTTAAATGAATATTCCAACGGAAATATAAGGGAGCTAAGCAAGGAAATGGTAAGGCAGTATTACAGGTCAACAGGATACCATGATGCACTTTACAGGGCACGTGATCTTGGGCAGAAGGAACCGGATATACCACCACTCCCGGATGATATGATTAAAAAGGTATCAGACCTTTATAAAAATATGTACGAAAAGATTACAGGGTTAAAATGGTGATACCATCCTTGATCCCATGGCGTCAAATCTAACCCTGATTACAAACTCTGATTTTTTCAGCATTTCCTTCTGGAGATTATTAACATTGTCAGGTGGGGTAATTAAAAGTATAAATCCTTCCAGGCCGCCCCCGAGAAGCCTCGCCGCCCTTGCACCTATGGACTTCGCAAAATCAATTATGTCATCAACCTTCTCACTGGAAACTTTCTCTCCAAGTGTTTTCTTTATTTCCCAGCCAGAGTTTACAATATTGCAGAATTCACCATAATCTGATGTTTTAAATGCTTTCTCCATTGATCCGGCCAAACCCTTTATTTTTAATAATTTATTTAATGTGTCACTATCATTTTTCTCTGACTTAATAACCTGATCCCTTAATGCATTTGAGCTTTCCCTCGTTTTTCCTGTATAAACAAGCAACATTGATTTTTGTAATGTTTCTATGAAATCATTTTCCAGATTGAATGCCTCTGTTATAACAGAATTTTTACTGAATTCCATATATTTAAGGCCGCCAACGGATATTGCATATGGGTCCTGTTTTCCAAGGACAATCCCAAAATTTGTTTTCTCTATATTATATGCTTCCTCAGCAATTTCATATGAATTTTTATTCTTATTTGTAATCTTATAAATTATTTTTAGAATGCCTGTGATCAGCGCGCTGCTGGAACCAAGCCCTGATCCCGGTGGTACATCACTATTAATGATCAGCTTTCCGGTTTTAATTCCGTTTGACATAAATAATTCCATAATTTTATCCTCAACAGATGAATTCTGTTTTAATACTATGGCACTTTTTAAAAAGTCTCTTGAGGAAACCTCTAGTGGCATTTTGTCATCAGTATACCTCAATAGTATTCCACGATCAATTGTTGTGTTAAACACTGCTCCACCATATTTTTCGAAAAATGGGCTTATGTCTGTGCCACCACCTGCAAAACTAATTCTTAGAGGGCTGTAAACCGAAATTTTCATCTTTAAGTGTATGCAAATTATTTTATAAAGTTATTCAGGAATATATTATTCAAAGAATAAATATAAAATATCATTATACAATAAACAATAATGGAAAAAAATGGAAGCTACTGGCATCAGGTACCGGCCGGTCCGAACCCGCCGGATGAGGTATATGTGGTTGTTGAAATACCAAAGGGTACGAGAAACAAGTATGAAATGGGCAAGGAATTTCCAGGAATTAAGCTTGACCGCATTTTATATTCATCCTATGTTTATCCAATGGAATATGGGGCGATACCGCAAACATATTATACAGACAAGGACCCCATAGATGCCCTTGTATTTATGTCACAGCCCACATTTCCCGGTGTAATATTAAGGGCCAAACCAATAGGTGTATTGAAAATGGTAGATTCTGGAGATATTGATAATAAAATGGTATGTGTATGCCTTGATGACCCTGTTTATAAGGATCTTAAATCATACACGGAAATACCTGAACATATACTTAAGGAAACAGAGAATTTCTTTGCCACCTATAAGGCACTTCAAAATAAGAAAACTGAGGTAAATGGATGGGAGGGTCCTGAATTTGCCAAAAAGGAAATTAAAGATGCCATTGAGGCATATAAAAAACTTTTTGAGTAAATGTTATCAGTAAAAATCAATTCTGGTACATTGACCATATGCGATGGACTTTTAAGTGAACTCAATGAAAGAATTCTGGTAATAAGAACAGATGAGTACATAGCATCATGTGATTCAGGCATGTGCCAGAAGGAGAAAAACTTTAATATTGATATTGTTGATAAAATAGATGATGAAAACAATTTTTTATTTTTTAAAATTGATAATATAAAAATAGCCGTTGATATTTATACATATAATATTCTAAATTATGAAGATATAACAATAAAAAAGGGAATAAAAATTTATGTTGATGAAAATTACAGGTATAAAAGATTATGAGCCTTCCTTTTCTGCAGATTTTTCCCTGATTTTTGCCTCCTCAAATTCTGGATGCTCCTTTATATTACTCTTAGTAATCTTCTTGGTGAATATAAGGGATATCAGTGCAATGAATGCAGGTATGACAACGGCTATATACGATGCAAATGTATAATTATTCTTTGATCCAAGAAGATATGCGTATAATGGTCCGCCTATTAATGTCCCGATGTTAAAGATAAAAAACAGAAATCCAGACACAGACCCAACAACACGGTCCAGCACAGAATCCTGCCCAAAGGCAACAAGGAGGTCAACGTAGACACCCCATCCTGATCCAAAGATAAATGTAAAAACAGCAAGGCCTATAAATGATTTAAACAGTATAAACATGCCAAGGCTGCCTATGAAAATTAGAAATGAGGTTATTATAACCATGTATTTTCTGCCTATTCTATCAGCTATATAACCATAGAAAAATGCAAGTAAAAAGCCTCCAAGGCCTGCCATGGATGCTATAACTGCCGCTGAACCTGTTGGAAATCCAAGACCCTGTTCAAGATATTTTACATAATAACTGAGGTAACCCGCGAATAGGGTTATTCCAAAGAAAAATACAGATATTGCAAGAAGCACTGTATTTCTGTTAAATATGTTTTCCAGTTTTATTTTTTCCCTTTTCTCCTTTTTATATGTAACAGGTATAATGAATAGAACCAACAATAATACTATGGCTGAAACTATGCCGGATAACTCGAATGGAATCCTGAATGCCGGAAGAAATGGAGATATCATGTATGGTCCTCCAAAAAGACCTGCACCAAAAAATGTTGCCCATACTGACACTGCCTTCCCACGTGTTTCAAAGAATATATCCCCAAGAAGTGCAACACCTGCAGGTTGAAACATACCAACACCGACACCAACAAGCAGTCTGAAGGCAAAAAGTTCTGGAGTATTTGTTACAAATCCTGTTAAAACAGTAAATGCAGAGAATATTAAAACCGAAAGTAAGATTGTGTTTTTAACAGAATACCTGTCAAAGAAGTATCCTCCGACCAGGCTAAAAATTGCTATTCCTATTGCATAACCTGTTAAAATTGTTCCTATGCTAAGATATGCCGGCCCTGTTATGGACGGTACAATATAATCAGCACCAAATGAATATATTTCGGCATCAAAGCCCTCTAGGAATGCCGGCAAACCCGCAACAATGGCTATGATGGCAAATCTTGCTAGACTCTCTCCGGCAAGCTGTCTAACCGTTTCGGATTTTTGAAATCCCATTCTAAAAATGCTAACCATAATATCATAAAATTCAGCATATATATAATCTTTTATAA
>NZ_LKBH01000082.1:0-4787 GCF_001402935.1 Acidiplasma cupricumulans
GTGCTCTTCCGATCTTATCTTATTTATTGTGTATATGGAAGCTTTTAAATAAATTCCGTTCCAAATGTGCCATTTTAAAATTTAAATAATACTAAATATCTTATGAACTACTGGATGAAATTAGAATAAAAAGAGTGAAATAAATGAAGAAAAAATAGTAACCACAAAAGTTTAAAATAAAGCTGAATGTGAATATAATCAAGACGAAAAAATTGTGATTTTTTTTGAAATTATATTAATTGAATGATATTAGTTATTGTTTCCTTAATTTTTTTACGGAAGAGTGTAAAGGCCAATTGTAGGGGATGTAAATGTTTAAAACTTTACATGGGTACTTATAAGTTTAACAACAATCGTTTTATATATTTTACATTTTTCAACATTTGTTATTACTAAACTATGTAAATTATTAGTTTTAACTTACACTTTTCAAATAATTTTTAAGAAAATATTGTATTTGTGTAGTTATTATCTTTAATTCTAGTAATTTGTTTTTTCGCCTTTTATTTATCTAATTATTGACATATCTCACCCTATCAGCGATCATATGTTTTCTATAAAACATTATTTTATTATTGCAATCTAACTAATATTAGTAGTCTAAATTACTTAGAGAAAAATTCTTCGACCACTTTTATTTCACTGACATTAAGTTCATAAATTTTGTATACCAACTGATCAACTCTAGAGTCAAGCTTGTTAAATTCAGTCTCTAAAGAATATATTTCATCTGTTTTTTTATTAAATAATGAAACTATTTTCTTCTTTAAAGAAAGCATCTTATTAACAAGTTCTATTATTTCTGCTTTTTCAAATTTGTTGGCATACTTTATTGGAATCTGCTCTAGGAACGTTTTAGATATATTTACTGTCAATTCCGAGCCATTTGTGAACTTGTTAACATAATACCAGTTCATTAATTTTGAGTTTAATATTCCTAAAATATATTCAAGTTCTATTTCAGAATCTTCTTTTAACGTCAATAAGTTAGTAGATGCAAAGGAAAAATAACCTTCTCTATCAAGTACAGCTTTAATCGGTCTGTTACCTCCACTAATGCGTTGTATAATTATCTTGTTTTTTGTAAAAACTTCCTCTGGTCTTGCTCTATGAAGCTTTGTTCTGTCATAAACTATGTATTTATTTGTATATAGTATTGAATATCTATTAATATTCTTGCCGGTCAAAAACTTCCTACACTTTTCATTAATTGGAAAATTAACAACATCTGATTTTAAATTTCCTACAATGCCTTCAATTATATACTCAGCTAGATCACCTAATTTTTTTGCATTTTTTTCTATTTTATTTATCAAAGGTAATTCACCGTTTCCTAATGTAATATTGAAAACATAACTTGTATTGTCGAGGAACTTAGATTGAGTAACTCTTTTTATATTAGCTTTCTGATTGAATTTATGAAAAACAAGAATCTTGTTATTATTCCTTAGGTTTATTTTATTTTCTTTTTGTAATATAAGAATCACGGTTGAAGCTGTCACATTTTCAAAAACTCCAGACCCCAAATCAACAATTCTCACTATTTTACAATTTTCGAGTATAAATTTTCTTATTATATCATATATAGTTGTCCTTAGAATGTTGTTAGGAATAATGAATGAGAAGAAACCAGAATTTTTCAGTAACGTTATACTTTTTATTATGAAAAGAGCGTATAAATTAATTTTGCCAGGTTGTTTCGCTCGTTTATTAGCTTTTGATTCTAAGTTTTCAAAATATTTATATTCTATATACTTTTTGAAATTGTCCTGAAATTCAACATCTCTTGTAAATACGTAAGGTGGATTCCCAATTATAATATCAAAACCTTCTTCTTTCATTATCTCTGGGAATTCATCCTCCCATTTAAAAGCCTTATCGGAAATAGATGGATCATCTATCAAACTATTTCCCACCTTTATATTATTTTGAAGTATTGGCAATTTCTGTTTCCTTTCAGATATTTGTAATAATAGATTTAATTGGGCTATTTCCACTGCTTTAGGATCAAGATCCACACCGAATATATTATTTTTTAAGATTTCTGTTTTTAAAGTATAGAACTTTTCAGAGTTATTAATATCAAATCTTGTTTGTTTTACATCGCCTTCATTTAGTTTCAACTCTTTTATCCAATAATTTTCTAATTCCTTATAAGCTCTTATTAAAAAACTGCCAGAGCCACAAGCCGGATCTAAAATTCTTACATTTTTAATTTCCTCAGGTGTATGTGTCTTTATGAATTCGCCGACAGTGTTCTTTACTATGTAATCAACAATATAAGAAGGTGTATAATATATACCCTGCTCCTTCCTGTGTGTTTTTGATTCTTCAAGTTTTGCTCCCTTTGTTGTTGATTTAAGTATATTGCCTAGATATTGCTCATATATGTTCCCTAAAACATCGGATTCTATGATTGAGAAATCATATCTATATGAATTATCCTTGGAATGATTAAGGCCCTCTATGACCTCTTGCAATGGTTCATTATCAATATAAATGTCATCACATAAATGATGTGCAAAAAGTTTACTATTGTAACTATCATCAAAATATGAATATACCTTTGAAATTTCCTTAACAAATTGACCCCTGCCTTTAGATGCCCACTGCCTAACATTTGATTCAAGCTGATTTGCCTCTAATCCTCTATCCTCAGCATTTCTTATGAAGATTAAACGGTCTAGGATTCTCTGTACAGATTCGTCTATATCGTCCTGATTAAGCCTTTTATTATTCTTAGCAATATCCTTTGAAAGAACCTCACGAAAGTGAATCATATCCTGTAAGAGCTGTTTGTTTATAGGATTTTTTAACTGTTTCTTTCCGTATTTGGATGCTATATTATCAAGCTCATCATTTTCGAAAGCCTTCTTTGAAAGATAATTTAATCTTTCGCCATTTAAGAAATCATTTGGATGAAGAACAAATAATACATTATTTCCATAATTTGAATCTTTCCAGTCTGCATTGTAAACAGCCAATGTTTCAAAATTGGTTAAAACAGCCCATGAACATGATTTCATCCATGCATAGTCTATGGCCTGTTCTATGTACTTATGGTTTGTCTGTATATTATTTTCTTTTAAAGATTTGGCTTCAAGGAAAAATTTTGGAATACCGTTTATTCTAAATCCATAATCAACCCTTTTCTTTGATATTGTTTCCTCTGCACTTACATAATCATTAGTTTTACCTCTATTGTCCACATTCCAGCCTAAAGCCTTAAACAAAGGCAGTATGAAATCCTTCTTTGTAGATTCCTCATTATATCTTTTGATTTCACCTGATTTCTTAATTTGTTCATATTTAGATATCAGCTCAATGATTCTTTCAAAATCAATACCGAAATCTTCTTCTGCATGGTCTATTTTATCCATTTTCACCACATTCCTACTATATTAGAATTACTTCCTTTAATCAAGTCATTTTCAATTTCAAATTGGTCTTCCAAATATTTTCCTTGCAATAAGTTAACTAAATCTTTTAGTCTGCTTTTATCTATGTTTTCTATTGGAATTTTTTCTATTTTAATTCCATCATTAGACGTCATCCCCCATGAAAACCCTAATAACACCTTGTAAGTATATGTATGGGTATTTCCATTTGCATTGACTTCAGCAATAAATGTATTAAATATTATTTTTCCTCCACGCATTACACAATCATACTTCGGTGTATCTGAAAATCTATATCCACAAACACTACTAAGACAATAATAAGGCTCGCTATTTTTTGTGGCCTTGTCAAGAATCCACTCACTTATAGACTCTTTTTTACATAGAATTTCTTTATAGAACTGGAAAAAAACATATGTCTCTTTGTTTGAGGTCTTTGGATTTATTTTACCTTTGATAGAAATCCTATCTGGGTAAGTATTTATATCTGAATAACAAACCTCAAATGTCATTTTTTCATTTTTGAAAATAAGACCTTTGCATATAACGGCATTCATTCAATTTTCACCTTTATTTTATTATACAACTTTATGGTTTTACCTTCTTTAACCTTTTCCTATTGACACCCTAAGTAGGTTTATTTATTTTTATAGCTTTACTTTACTCGAGATTATGATGTTGGATAGAAATCATTAAATAAGAATAAAAGAACGTATACTTACCTGCAATTATAACTATTATATAAATAAAAGTTGTATTTTAAGGATTTTATTAGGGAATAATTTACCATATTTATATCTTATATGCATTGTTTATGTCTCTTTAACTTTACATAAGTTTAAACTATCCATAACCAATATCCTGGAAGTGAATTCCAATTATGCACCATACATTATATAAGGGGATTGAAATCTAAGGTAAATAAAAAGGATTTAGAAATAATGGATGATGCAAATAAAATGTTTAGGTGCAATAATAAGGATGAGGCCATAGGTAAATTCAATGAGTTCAAGAATAAATGGGAGAATAGGTATCCTAATATATTATATAATACTGAGATTAAGCTTGGACAGTGATTAAGATTCTATGATTATCCCTCTAGAATAAGGAATTCATTAAAATCAACAAATATTATAGAAAGAATGAATGGGGAAATAAGAAGGAGGATAAAACAGTATCATCATTCCCTGATGAAGATTTAGCAATGAAGATATTCTATTTAAAATCTATAGAATTCAATTAAAAGAATGCATTCAGGAAGATGAACAGCTCCTATAAATGCAATGATGAGATTAAAGAGATGTTCAACAAGAGGTACCCTTTATAAATAATACACAAAATATGGCAAACGATCCCTTAATAAGTTAAAAGCATCTCTTTAATCTCATA
>NZ_LKBH01000083.1:0-4640 GCF_001402935.1 Acidiplasma cupricumulans
TATATATTAGTTATCTGTCTAAATTTTTTTTGCTCTTTCCAGTAAGAAATTAAATAGAATTACAAATTGCCCGATAGTCAGCCATAATGGTACCAATATTTTTGCTAGCACTAATAAAATTAGTTTTTAAAATCGAAACAAGTATAAAAGAGAAAAATATAGATGTCTTCCATTTTTTCAGTATAAAGTTTTTTAGCAGGTTCTAGGAATGAATTAACTACATCATCATAAGAAAAATGAGATAATGCTGCTATACTGGAGGAAAGGTTAAAGTATAGGTTAGATAGAAAGAATAAAAAATCAACAAATGACGGTACCGCTCTCCAAGTAGTTGAATAAAACCCTATCCTCTTGGAAATTTTATTATACTCATCCAGAGTTTCATCTAATTTTGTGTTGGATAGCCATTTCTTTAATTTTTTATATGTGTTATAATCTTCTATATATTTTTTGAAATACTGAGGTTTAGCTTTATCCTTGTGTTGTTCCAGTACTTCATCAGGAGACATAGAAGTATTTTCACTAATTTCCATAATATTTCCTATAAGACCCAACATATTGGCGTTAGAAGTTAATTTGAAAATGTATAAGATAGAAAAGAAATCAAACTTAGAATCGATATTATCTATGACAAAGTGAACACAGTTTCTTATAATTTCTGAATAATTAGGGTCTTTCAACTGTGGGGCTTTTGAGAGCAAGCCTTCTTTTATATCATCTAATGTACTGATTATATTATCTTCCAGCCTGAGAGCATATAAAATTGGAAAAGTGTAAACTTCCCCTAATTTACGATCTTCGGTTTTATGAAAATATATATCATTGATTGGGCTAAATGATTTAGTTCCAGTGTCTTCTAATTCTAAAGGCTTACTGTTAGATTTGATCAAAAATATGTTTACAAATCTTATTAAATGCCTTTTATCTAAAATTCTGACTCTAGTGTATTCGATAAAGGAATATAAAATATCCTTTATATCAGCATTAGCAAATGGATTCTCATTTACTAGGTCCCGTGCATATTTTAAGTACTCATACTCATACTCATTAAAAGTTATAGATATTCTCTTCATGTATGTACATATATAAAATGATTTTAAACTTTCGTTTGAAAAGGAAAAATTTATATGTCAAATATGCATAACATACATGCTTAGACATGATAAATAATAAAAAGTTAAACAGAACAAGTATATACCTGCCAATTGAGATTAAGTTAAAATTGATGAGGAAGGCAGCAAAGCTTAATCTGCCATTATCCCAGCTTCTCATTAGAGGTGCTGAGGCATATGAGGTGACAGAACATGATAAAAAATGATGAAAAAAAGAAAATTCCGAGGTTATTTGAGCTATGGGACAAGATCGTTAATGGTTCAGAACAAGAAAATAAAAAGGAGGAGGGAAAATGATAGCAGGAGACTACACCAGGCTAACCTTAATTTCCCTTATTTTTTATATTATATTGCATGTTAATAAACTTTTTCATAGTGAGGCATTAAAAAGATGACAAATGAAATACTAGAAGCTGCCAAAAAATATTGCGAAAACCATATTTTTATTTTTCCTGTAGGTAAAAACAAAGTGCCGCATACAATTCACGGCCTTAAAGATGCAACGAACGATTATAATCAATTTTTGAAATTATATAAACCAGGGGATCAGATTGCAATTCTGACTGGTGCTATAAATAATTTGTATGTTATCGATTGTGATGTTGAGAAGGATAATAATCACAGGCCCGTTATAAAGGATGGAAAAATTATAAACACCGGCGAACAGAACTTTATCAGCCAATTCATTAACAAAAATAATGCTGAAAAATTTAAAACAAAAACAATAAAAACTCAATCCGGAGGCAAGCAGCTATATTACAAATTGAGAAATAACCAGGTATCCTTAAAAACGCACATAGGAATATTACAAAAGGTGGATTTGAAGGGAGATGGAGGCTATGTTGTTGCACCTCCCAGTGAGGGCCAGTACGGAAAATACAAAATAATAGTTGATGCCCCAATTTCAATTATGCCTGATGAATTATATAATTATCTTTATGAATTAGATATGTCAGATGATTCTAATGAGACCATTGTACCCATTAATTTTAACGATTCAACCTTATCTTTATTAATTAAAACTGTCTCGGACATATTCAAGCATCCCAACGGCAAAGGAAATGAAATGCTAATGGCGTTTTCTGGTGCCATGGCCCTTAGAAATATATCAATTGAACACACAAAGGAGATAATAAAGGAAGCTGCAAATTTAAATAAATGGCCGGATGTAAATTACTCTGTCATTGATAATTCTTACAATAAGGCCAAAAATAACAAAAAAGTCCTTGGATATACAACTTTTAAAAATGATGTAATATCAAACAAGGATCAATATGAAAATTTTGATGAAATTATAAAAAACTTAGAATTAATCTTCGAACACTATGAATCACCATTTTATGATATTGATGGCCATAATGTTAAGCACTTTAACAAGGAAAAATCAATAAAATTCGTTATGTCCAAATATACAAACCTTTTTACCGATGAATTTGAGAATTTATATCATTTTTCAGACCTCGATGGATGGCATACCGATGTAGAAAATGAAATTAAAAAATTTATACAAATAACAGACAATTCAATATCCGAGCATAATATTAATGAGATTATAGCGGGAATAAAACATATAACTTACAGCAAAGAATTTAAAAACAAAAAACTGCCAAATACTTTAATACCGATTCCATCTGGCCTTTACAACGTTGAAACAAAAAAGCTGGAGCCCCATAACAAAAATTTTTTCTATAAAAACATTGAAAGGAAATACATCTCTGAGGCAAATCAACTTGCATTTGATTGTTTCTTAAACAAGATCCTGGTGAATCCTAAAAAAGATAAAAGAACTGTATATGAGTCTTTGGCCTGGTGCCTTCTAAATGATAATAACATTCAGGGCATGGTAATTTTTTACGGTGAGGGTGGCAATGGAAAAGGAATTATTCAAAATGATGTTATTTCAAATCTGCTTGGCCGTGAAAATGTGGCCATGCCAGATCTAAATAGGATTGCAAATTACCCATTTGAATTGCAATCTATTGCTAACAAAAAGGCCTTGTTATTCTCAGAATCCGTAAAGGGCGTTACATATAACTGGGAAATACTTAAAAGAATTACAGGCCATGATTATGAAAATATCCCGATTAAAAACAAGCCCTCGATACTTAGCCAGTATCAATCTGCTGTTATTCTATCAACGAATCAGTTAATTCCACCGAAAGATGAACTGGCAATATGGCGTAGAATCATAAACATCGTTGAGTTTAATAATTTCCTTAATACCTTAAATCCTGATGAAATTGCAAAAATTATGGCGCAATTATCAAACCCTAGTGAACTTGATGCCTTGTTTTCCTTTATTATAGATAAGATATATCCCGAATTTATAAAACATGGATTTACACATAGATATAACATAAAAACAGCCAAGGAAAGGTATTTAATGAAGTCAAATCCTGCAATAACATATTTAAAGCTTAAAGAGGCTAAAGATGAAATTCTAATAGATCCTGATGATGTTTTAAATTACTGCAAAAAACACGGATTGGATGAAAATAATTGCATTTCAGCAAATAGAGATGGCACAGTAACGGTTTTTGAAATCAAATCAGCACTGATAAAACAGGTTAATCAGTTCTGTAAGGCTAACCATTTACCGAAATACGATGAACAGGACAGGAACTCACAAACAAAGCTAGGACAAGCAATTCACTATCTTGACCTTGAGGTTTCTGAGTTTAGAAAAAGAATTAATGGAAAACCCATACATGCATGGTCAGGGATATTTGTAACACCCGATGATGAAGATCTAAAAATTGATGATAATGATGATCGCAACCCTGAAAATTCAGCCCTAGATAATGATAACAAAGGCCATAATTTTGATCTTAATTCTTTACCGGAGGGTCCAGTTAAACAATCATTAATAGAGGAACATGAGCAAAAAGAATTTGAAAAGCAAAAAGAACAGCAAAATGAGGATAACAAAAATGCAGGGAATTCAGAAAATAAAGACTCCGAGAAGGCAAAAGAAGGCAATGAAGGAAATAATGAAAATAACAAAGGTAACCCAGAAAACATTATAATGCCAAAAGGCAAAGCCCATTATTACCAGGTATTAAAAAATTTCAATAAATATGATTATTCATTTTTCTATGGTTCTGATATATCATGTAATAGTTCCAAGATTATACCCAAAAAAGGTTCATCTGAAACATCATATGTTCTTTTAAAACTTATTATCCCTGATAAATTGAATAAAACGCCAAAGGGTTGGGGTTTATTTTTAGCCGATTCTCAGGAAATATCAGAAACCGATTTTAACATATTATCCAGGGGTGATTCTCAATGACTTACACTGATATTTTTTATCTGGGCCCAGAGATGAATGTATGTGGCTATTACGGTGATTATAAGCTAATTCCAGGTAAAATAACTGTGGAATCCTGGATGGCTGATATTTTAATCAATCACGGTTATGGCTTATCCTTAAAGCCAGGAGATGAAAGCTATGAAAGAAGGAATAAAAAATATAATAAAAAGGTTAGAGCAGGCCATAAAGAAAATATTCAGAAAGGAGGCGAATTA
>NZ_LKBH01000084.1:0-21833 GCF_001402935.1 Acidiplasma cupricumulans
TTAAGCTGTAATTTTATCAATAAATTTTTAAATGATAAAATAATACTAAAAGGATAATTATGGCAACAGAAACATGGGAAGTTAAGGAAAAATTAAGACCAAGAGGATTGGACGGCATTTCAGACACACAGATAGACTACCATTTTGACGCCCATTATAAAGGATATGTTGCAAAGTTGAATGAAATATGGTCAAAATTACCTTCTGTGGACCTTTCAAAGGCAAACCAGAACTACAGTGACCTTAGGGAGATGAAGCTTGAGGAAACCTTTAACTATGATGGTTCAATGCTACACGAATATTACTTTGAATCACTAACAAAGGATCATGTTGAGATGCCAGCTTCTGTAAAAGAACAGATAGAGAAGGATTTTGGTAGCTATGAGAACTTTGTTGCACTTTTCAAGGCCACAGGAACAGCTTTCAGGGGCTGGGCACATTTAATATTTGATTTAAACTACGGCAAATTAAGGGTTGTTGGTGCAGATATACACAGCGCTGCAGCAATATGGAACGCACTTATGATACTTCCACTGGATGTTTATGAGCATGCATATTACGTGGATTACGGCGCAAAGAGGGCCCCATATCTTGATGCCTTCATGAAGAACGTAAACTGGAAGGTTGTTGAAAAAAGACTTGAAAGGGCAAAAAGAGTTTACGAAGCTTTTAAGAAAGAATAAAAATTTTAATTTTTTTTATGTATAGCAATTTATTTGTCGATAAGGTAAATGAAATAAGGGATAATTATTTTAACAGTATTGAGGAACGTGTTGCAGATTTTAAAAATATGGGAAAATCCAGAAACAGATCGCTTTTTATTGAATTAAGCTTCTGCATACTGACTGCAAATACATCAGCCGAGATGGGCATAAGAACACAGAGGTATATAAATGAGGGGTTTATAGACTATGATTTGGAGACTTTAAGATCAGAACTCAGGAAGATAAAATATAGATTTTACAATAAAAGATCAGAGTATATAGTAAACGCCAGATTCATTATACCGGATTTAAAAAAATTATTAAGGAACAGGGACAGATATTACGTGCGGGAATATCTTGTTGAAAATATCAAGGGTGTTGGATATAAGGAGGCTTCACATTTTCTGAGAAATGTTGGTATTTTTGATTTTGCAATACTTGACAAGCACATAATGAAATTACTGCATAATTTCGGATTTTTCAATGATATAAAGATAAAATCAGGAAAGGATTACAAAAAATATGAGGAAATTTTTAATTCCATTGCATATGATTTTGGAATGGAACCGGGAATTTTTGATCTGTATTTATGGAAGATGGCTACAGGTAAAATTCTTAAATAGGCAGTGATAAAAATTGAGGGTTATAGCAACACACGAATATGTTAAAAATTTTATAAAGCATACAGGGGATAAATTACCCATGGTTATTGGCAAATGCCTTGATGATACCGTTTCAAAGATGGTGTATTTCAAAAACAGGCATATAATAAACAGGGATATAACAATAAAGGCCCTGAGAAGTTATACTGCACTTTTAAAGGATGAACTGCATAAAAACTGCATATCTCTGGAAAATTCTGATTTAAGGTATTATTATGCCATGGGATGGAAATTTATAAACGCATTTAAAAAAAGCGTAATATATGAAAATTCACTGTTAAGGGATAGAACTAGAATAATTATAATAAATGATGAGGCCGGAATATATGCACAGCCAGATTTTGTGGATTACGAAAATAAAACCATATATGAAATGAAAAGCTTTTCACTAAAACCCCTACCTGAATATGTCAGGCTGCAGGCAAGAGTCTTCCAGCTTGCATATCCAGATTTCAAAACTGTGCTTATTGCCTTTCCACGGGATCAGGATTACATAAAGGTGCAGAACATTAAATTAAGGGAGTATAAGGATGTTACAAAAAACAGGCTTTTAAGGGAAATATATAATTTCACAATGCAAAATGGGAGGGATATGGATATGTTCACTGCCATTGGAAACAAGAAATATATTAAATATAAACTTGATTAATTTTTTTGCATGGATTTCAAATCCCTTTCTGAGACATAGTATGCATTAAAACCATGTTTTGACATAATGGAAGCAGCATATGCACTGTTCAGTCCCTTCTTACAGTAAAATACATAATTTTTAAACCTGTCTGCATGTTCAATAAAATTTCTAAGCTCACCGAGGTTTAAATTTATGGCTCCGGGTTCATGCCAGTTTTCATAATCAGATCCTGATCTAAGATCAATGAATTCAACATTATCAAGTTCGCCCCTGAATCTTTTATTTTTTATTGATTTTATATAATCATCTATTGTATTTTTATCAATTTCAACAAGCTCCTGCATATAATCTTTGACATTGAATTTTTTAATTTCATTGTAAAAATCCTTATGGTTAACTATTATTCCCGGATTTTTTGAAAAAAGAGAACAGAATTCTGCTGATGATTGATTCATAAATAAGGATTTTGATTTTGAATAATTAATGGTTTCCTCCTTATCAAAACCTATTAAAGGCCTGTAAACTGGATATTTTATCCCCTCGGATATAAGCATAAGATTCTGTGGGGTTTGAGATGAAACCTGCCCTATTGATTCCCCAGTAACCATACCATTATATCCGTATTTCTCGCATAAATATTCAGCGTATTCATACAATAGTTTTTTAAAAATTATATTTGTATACATTTGATCTGGATGCTCGGATATGGCAGTAACCAGTTTTGACCCATCAATTATGAATATTTTTGCATTATAACCTATTGAATATTTATCCAAAAGATTTTTGGCCGCCATGAGCATCTGAACGGTATCCACTGGATGCGCAAGGCTGCAAAATAATAAGTCTGTGGCAGAACCACGTTTCATAACCATATATGTGGCCACCGGTGAATCTATACCTCCAGAAAAAAGCGATAATAATTTACCCTCAGATTTTAATGGAAGACCCCCTGGACCTTCTATCTTTTCGGTAAATAAATAAAATCTATTATCCCTTATTTCTATGTATATCCTTATATCTGGATGTTCAAGATCGACACCTGCAGAGTATTTATACAGCGCATCCCCAAGAATTTTTTCTATATCCATTGATGTAAAACTGTGTGATCCACTTCTTTTAGCAGACACTGCAAATTTTTTCCCTGAAATCATGCCAGAAAATTTTGAAACTGTAATGCTTACAATTTCCTCAATGGTTCTAAATTTAAATTCCTCGGCATGTGAGAATGATTTTATTCCAAAAATTCTTGGAAGTATGTCGTATAATAATTTAGAATCAGTAAATATATATATTCTTCCGTCACTTTTTTTAAATTCTGGAAATATATTATAACGTTCCAGTTCGGATTTTATATTCTGTATTAATATATTTTCCATCTGTCTTCTGGATTTTTCACCCTTTAACCCTATTTCAGAATATCTTATAATGAACATTTGATTACACATTTTATATTTGTATTTATTAATTATGAATTTTGAACCCATAACAGGTACTGTAGCCAGAAGATATTTGAAACCACTCACAAAAGGTTCATCAAGAATTATGTTACTATAAAATTATTCCAAACAGGATATGATAGAATATTTTATTAATCATGTCAGAAGATTCAAGTTGAATAATATAAATTCACTTTACTTCTATATAGCAAATGTTTATAATTTATACTTATATCTTAACTGCATGGAAAATACACACATACTTGGATTTGGTGGTAGCCTTAGAAGGCAATCCTATAATACATATTTGTTAAAAGCTTGCACGGAGCTAATGCCAGATGGATCTGAACTTGAAATAGCAGATATATCAAATCTCCCATTCTTTAATCAGGACATGGAGAATAATTACCCTGAAAATGTTAAAAATTTTAAAAATAAAATCAAAAATGCAGATGGCATTCTAATAGTAACACCTGAATATAATTACTCTGTTCCGGGCTTTTTGAAAAATGCAATTGATCTTGCATCAAGACCATACGGTGATAATTCTTTTGATGGAAAACCTGTGGCAATAATGAGTGCCTCAATAGGTATGATAGGTGGTGCAAGAGCACAGTACCATCTAAGACAGAGCTGCGTTTTTCTTAACATGATACCGGTAAACAAACCTGAGGTTATGGTACCATTTGCACAGCAGAAATTTGATGAAAACGGAAAATTAAATGATGAAACTGCAATCAAATTTATGCGTGAACTATTGCAAAATCTTGTGGATTTAAGCAGACAGCTAAAAAAGTAATAAGGTTTTATAAAAAACGCCAGTATATAAATAATATTTATAAAATTTTTAAATAATTAATTATTGCTTAAATGTGCCTGAAACAACCCATGGTGGTTCATTAGGGTTTAGTGGTTCCATGGCTTCGGTTCTGCTCTCATTTAATATTTTTTCATTAACCTCTATTCCAAGACCTGGTTTCCCAGATAGCCTGAAAAAACCATTTTCTATGGTGTATCCCGTAAATAAGGATTTTTTCCACTCGGGCCATGATTCCTCAAAACTTTCCTGTATAAGGAAATTTGGAATTGTGTAATCAACATTAAGCGTGGCCGCTGTCTGCACAGGTCCAAAGGCATTATGAAATGCCACAGGAACGCCAAAGGCATCAGCAACAGCAGCTATTTTTTTGCCCTCAAGTATTCCCTTTGAATTTGTTATATCTGGCTGTATGATGTCCACCATGCCAGATGAAATAAATCTGGCAAAATCCTCCTTGTTTAAAAGCCTCTCACCAAGGGCCACCGGCGTGTTTACATATTTTTTAAAATCATAAAGCCCGAATTCAAGTTCCGGATGCACCGGTTCCTCAATGAAAAGTGGATTGTATGGATCCAGCGCCTCCCCTGCCATTATGGCGTATTTTGTTGAAAACCTGCCATGGCATTCTATTAATAAATCTATATCATCACCAAGTTCCTCACGCATCTTTGAAACTATGCTAACTGAATGTTTTAATCCCTCTGTGGATAGTTTATCATAATTATTTCCAAATGGATCAAATTTAAATGCTTTATATCCTTTATTTACCAGTTTTTTGGCCTTTGAGACAAAATCTTCTGGTTCCACACAGTCAGAATACCATCCGTTTGCATAGGCCTTAATTTTATCATTAAAAACGCCACCAAGCATCTTATAAACTGGTGTTCCAAGATCCTTTCCAATAAGATCCCATGAGGCTATTTCAAATGCACTTAATGCTGCTGTTTCCTCTATAGATTTGGATATATAAAAAGCATTTTTGTAATATTCCCTGTTGTTTGCCTCTATATTGTAATAATCCTTATCCTGAAAAATCCTTGAAACCTCCTTCATGCTTTCAAGCACCGGATGTGTCATTAATGTTGTTGGTGCCTCTCCATAGCCGACATTTCCGTTTGACGATGTTAGCCTTAAAATGAGTATGGTTGAGCTCCATGGGGATGATTTTTCTTCGGGAGACCCCAGCTCCAGAATATCTATATTTGTTATTTTTTCCATATTATTAAAATATTTTCATATAATATTAATATTTCTTTATTTTGTCCTGTCAAATTTTCTTAATGTATATTTTCTGTCTGTTTTAAATGGATGGAACTGTCTTCCGTTTCCGAAGTAAAACTTTGAGAAAAATTCAACGTATAAAAGCCTTGCCCCCTGTATGCCTGGTTCAAAAACAGCTATGATTAAATTGAATAACTGTCCAAATATAAGTATTATTAAACCAAGAACCACAAAGTAAATTGGTCCCGAAAGTGTTGACACAAATACAGTGTTTATGACAAGGGCCAATACAACAGATGCCAGGAGTATACCCACAATCCTTGTATATGATAGTATATGACTTATTATGGATGGAATTTCCATGAGGCTCTGAGTCCCCTCAAAGGCAATAATCAGGACAAAGCCCACTGCAAACATTATGTAACCCAATAATGATGAGAAATTTGTAGGCGACAGTGATATCCTGTGTATTAAATTAAGACCAAGTATGGCAAGAGCCCAGGCAAGAAGTATCCAGCCAAACTTTGCAACTGATTCTTTTTTATGATTTATATAAATATTATTAATAATGCCAAGTATAAAACCAAATGTAACCAGTCCAAGACCAATATATCCTGAAATTAAAAGCAATTTTCCTATATAAATAACCGGAATCGGCCTCTGTGCCACATGAAATGGTGGGTAAATTGTGAAGCCAAAGAAGGCGTTAAAGTAAAGTCCAACAGCGATTGCAATTATGGACCCTGGAATAAGTGCCTTGGCCAGATTCATTAATGCGTTTTTACCCATTATCATAAAAACAAAATTCGTTAATTTTTTTGGTATATGGCTAACTGCCGGTGGATGGTTAAGTCTGTGAATTATAAAAAGTGAGAATAATAATATAACAAGGCCGTAACCTGCATCACCAACCATAACACCAAAGAATATTGGAAATATTATGGCAAATATCAATGTTGGGTCTATTTCATATTCCTTTGGTAATGAATAAAACCTGATGAAAAACTCAAATATTTTTAAATGCTTTGGATTTGAAAGCTGTGTTGGTGGGTCCTCCTTTGTTTTTATCTTCTGTATAATTACCTGATTATCTGTATCTTTTTCTATTATATACATGGTTTTATCAAAATCCTTCTGTGCTATCCAGCCCTCAAGTGCAAATACATTTCCTGTGGCTGCTATCTGACCTGAAATCTCTGCCTCCTTGTATTCAACCTCAAGCTGTTCCTCTATCTGGACTATTTTCTCATAATATGTATCTGAAATTTTGTTTAATTCGTTGCTTATAATCTCAAGATTTTTCCTATCCTCCTCAATTTTTTTATTGCAATCATTAATTATCTTGCTTGGTGTGCCATTAAATTCGGGTATGTGTAATATTTGAGATGATAAACCCGATAATGATGGTAAAAATTTATCCTCATATTTTCTATTTATGGTAACAAGATAATAATTACCGGTTCGTATTTTATTCATGTAGTCTGCCGATAATTTTTCAATTTTATCATTTACCTCTATTAAAAAGCTTTCAACGTATGAATTATTCAATGCTGATACATCTATATTAAAATCCTTAATTATGGTGAATATTCTTATAAAATTCTCATTTTCCCTTATATCTCCAAGATATGCATCCTCTTTTGATTTTAGGTCATTTAATTCATCCTTAATGTTTATTTTTGATATTTCTGATATTAAATCATTGTATGAATTAAAATAAACCTTATTTTTAATAGGTTTTTTTGGAAGTATGGATATATATCCCCTGAATTCAGCAAGATAATCTGATATTGTTTTATAATCCTCCTCATTTACCTGCCTGTCAAATATTTTTATTACTGATGGATCAACATTTTCAATTTGCATCACGCCAAGGTCGTGAAGGTCATCTATAATAACATCCTTTTTTTCTAGTGTACCAACCACGCGGATTTTTACCATTTTTTCTGGCCTTAGCATAAAGCTCACTCTTTTATATAATCTACAAGTTTCTTAAATACATAATCCTCTATTTCTTTATTTGAGAGATCTAATTTCATTACTTCTGATTTTGCCTTAACACGATCCGTTGCGTCTGCAAGTTTTTTCTTTTCTTCATCCTTTATTTCCTGCATTGCCTTATTATAATTATTGATTATTTCATTTTCCATATTCTTAGCCCTATCGTTGCATGTATTTTTGATCTCGTTTAGTTCTGCCTCCTTTTCCGATTTTAACTTCTCAATTATTTTTTTATTTTCTTCCTCCTTATCCTTAATAACCTTTAGCTGATCTATTTCTGTCATTTAAATAACACCACCGCCATTATAATTATAAATACCACTGTTGCCATTATATTAATAACGAATAAAGTCTTTTTTATGGTTCTAAATTTTTCTAAATTATTCTTCATTTTCAACCACGTGACTTTTAACAAATTTTAATGTTGAGAATGAATCTCTTTCCCTTTCATCCAGATGTTCCTTTATTATCTTTAAATTTAAGTTTAATCTGGGTATCATTATATTTTCTATGGCATTTGACCTTCTGTTGGTTTTATCTATTTCATACAATAATTTTCTCATTGAACTTTCTTTTTGTGCAATTACAAGCAATTCACTGAAAATTTTTTTAAATGTTAATATTGCATCATAAACAGACACCGGTACAGATGAAACGAGATATTCATTGCTAAGTGTATTTTTGCTTATATTTACATTTAAATCTGGTATTTTTACACCCATAATGTTTTTTGTATTTATTAACACCTCAGGATTTGATGACATGTATGATACCCTTTCAATTTCAAGGGTACCGTCTATAATCTCTGACATTTTAATTTCATTTATCCCAAGTTCAATATCATTTCTTACATTTTCCCTTAATCCCTTTATTTCACTGTTAATCTTCATAAATTCCATGACAAGTGCTGCCCTTTTCATTTTCAAAAGATCAAGTCCTCTGGATGCAACCTTGATCCTTTTTTTGGTATTCATTAATTCTATTCTTGTTAATCTAACATTATTTGCCATTACTATCCCATTTGCCATATTTTGATATATGAGCTGATTTAACCTTTTTCATTTCCTCAACAGGCAGCACTGAAAGAAGGTCCCAGCCCAGGTTTAATGTTTCCTCTATTGACCTGTTTGCATCACCCTGATTAACATATCTATTTTCGAAATCATCGCCAAATTTAAGGTATAATTTATCGGTTTCACTCAGTGCCTCCTCACCGACTATTTCACTCAGTGATCTGGCGTCCTTACCCTTGGCATAGGATGCATATAGCTGGTCTGCCAAACCACGGTGATCCTCCCTTGTATGGTCTGCACCTATACCCTGATTCATCAATCTTGAAAGGGATAAAAGCACATCGACCTCAGGGTAAATATTTTTCCTGTTAAGATCTCTTGATAGTGTTATCTGCCCCTCTGTTATATAACCGGTGAGATCTGGAACAGGATTTGTTATATCATCCCCGGGCATTGTTAATATTGGTATCTGTGTTATTGAGCCCTTCCTGCCTTTTATTTTTCCAGCCCTTTCATATATCGTGCTTAAATCTGTATACATGTATCCTGGATATCCCCTTCTTCCCGGTATTTCATCCCTGGAGGATGAAATTTCCCTCAGTGCCTCACAGTAATTTGTCATATCTGTTAAAATAACAAGGACGTTCATATCCTTCTCATATGCAAGATATTCTGCTGTTGTTAATGCAACCCTTGGCAGAATAATCCTGTCCATTGATGGGTCAGAGGCAAGATTCAGGAATATAACCGAGTCTGATAATGCCCCAGAATTCTGGAACTGCCTCATGAAATAATTGGCCTCCTCACTGGTTATGCCTATTGCTCCAAAGACCACACCAAATTTTTCACTGCCGTTAAGTGTGGTTGCCTGCCTGGCTATCTGCGTTGCCAGCCTGTTATGTGATAGCCCTGCACCTGAAAATATTGGCAGCTTCTGTCCCATGACAAGGGTATTCATGCCGTCTATTGTTGATATACCAGTCTGTATAAATTCACTTGGTTCCTCCCTTGAATATGGATTTATTGCAGCACCTGTTATATCCACCTTTTCCTTGGAATATATTTTTGGCCCGTTATCTATGGGTTCTCCAAAGCCATTAAAAATTCTGCCAAGCATATCATCTGATACTGGAAGCTTAAATGTGCTTCCAGTTAATTTTACACCGGTGCCCTGGGGGCTCATGCTTGTTGTGGAACCATATACCTGAACGACAGCCACACCGTTTCTTGTTTCAAGAACCTGGCCCTTAACCCTCTCACCACTGTCCAGAATAACATCCACTATTTCGTTGTATGATGCATTTTTCACATCGTTTACAAATAGAAGCGGCCCATTAATCTGGCTAATTGATTTATAAATAATTTCAGACATTTTGAACACCCTCTATGATTGTGCCGTATTCATCGGCTATTTCCTTAATTATATCATTATAAAATTTCTCGAAATCCTCCTCCTTTACTTCCTTCATTCTTGATATTTTTGCCCTGACTGGCAGTGCTGAGGTCTGGGATACCTTTCTGCCTGAATCTATTGCCTTTTCCTGATAATCATTTAATGTTTTAATAATCATTAACATTTCGTACTGTTTTTTAATTGAACAGTAGGTATCAATGTCATCAAATGCATTCTGCTGCAGGAAATCCTCTCTTATTACCCGGGCAATATCAAGTATATTTTTCTGCTTTTCTGGAAGAGAATCATAACCAACAAGCTGTACTATCTCCTGAAGCTCTGCCTCCTTCTGAAGTGTGCTCATCATTAATGAATGAACGTCCATCCATTTTGGATCAACATTGTTCTTAAACCATCCTGATAATGAATCGAGATACAATGAGTAACTGTTGAGCCAGTTGATTGATGGGAAGTGCCTCCTTGATGCAAGTGATGCATCCAGTGCCCAGAATACCCTTGTTACCCTTAATGTGTTCTGGACCACAGGATCAGAAAGATCACCGCCTGGAGGTGATACCGCACCTATTAATGTAACAGATCCGACCCTGTCATCTTCAGGTATTATCTGGGCATTTCCAGATCTCTCATAAAATTCAGATATCCTTCTGCCAAGATATGCCGGATAGCCCTCCTCACCAGGCATCTCCTCCAGCCTTCCGGATATTTCCCTTAAAGCCTCAGCCCAGCGGCTTGTTGAATCTGCCATTAATGCGACATCATATCCCATATCACGGTAATATTCCGCAATGGTAACACCGGTGTATATGCTTGCCTCTCTTGCTGCTACCGGCATATTTGATGTATTTGCAATTAATATTGTTTTTTCCATAAGTGGCTTTCCACTCTTTGGGTCCTGAAGTTCCGGGAACGTTGTTAAAATTTCTGTCATTTCATTGCCACGCTCACCACAGCCAACGTAAACAGTTATATCTGCGTCAGACCATTTTGATAGCTGATGCTGAATTACAGTTTTTCCAGACCCAAAAGGCCCCGGGACGGCAACGGTTCCACCCTTTGCAACAGGAAAGAATGAATCTATTACTCTCTGACCTGTAATTAATGGTATTTCAGGTGCGAATTTTAAAAATACCCTTCTGGCCTTCCTTACGGGCCATATCTGTTTAAGCTTAATTTCATAGTCGTTTTTTTCATTTTCTATTATGCATACTGTATCAGAAACCTTAAACTTGCCCTCCTTAATTTCCTTTATTATGCCCTTAACACCCTCAGGCACCATTATCTTATGAACTATCAGTTCTGTTTCCTGAACCTCTCCTATAATATAACCCTGGTTAACCTCATCACCCTCCTTTAAAATAGGTTTGAAATCCCATTCCTTATTTTCATCAAGTGGTGGTGCTGAGGCTCCCCTCACAATAAAATCCCCTGTTTCCGATTTAATTACATCCAGTGGCCTTTGAATACCATCATAAATTGATTTAAGGAGCCCTGGACCGAGCTCAACTGAAAGGGGCTTTCCAGTGGAATATACAGGCTCACCGGGTTTTAACCCGCTTGTATCCTCATATACCTGTATTGTTGATTTATTATCCACAATTTTGATTATTTCACCCACAAGTCCGAGGTTGCCAACCCGGACAACATCAAACATCTTTCCATTAACATCTGTTGCAACAACAACCGGACCAGAAACACTATAAATTATACCTTTATTCTCCATTTAATCACCTATATCTATTCCCAGTATTCTTTTGGCAAGTTCATATACCGATTCCTCTTCTGTTACGCCTGGAACAGGGATAAATACCACAAGAGGATTTATTGAGGTATTATACAGATTTAATTCATCCTCCTTTAAATACTTTTGAATTGACTGTGAGGCAAGAATAACATTATACTTTCCTGACGAAAATATCTCCCTCAGTTTAAGGGCTGCCTCATTAATATCAACTATGAATGTATCATTAATTCCTATGAGCTTAAAGCCCATCGCAACCTCTCTTTCTCCAATTACACAGATATTATCCATTTACATCAGCATCCTTTCTATTAGCTTCCTGTCAAGGTTGTATGATTTCCCGATCAGTATTGTCCTTAAATTATCTCTCTCCCTTTCTGCTGTTAGTATATATCCAAGTATAAATGGGGCTCCAGTGGTTCTCATCATTAATGGAAGATATTTTTCAAGAAGTGCCTTTCTCATTGATATTTCAAACATTGACAGGCTTCCATATTTTTGGTAATATTCTATGGCATCCTCAAGGTCATAGTCCTTAAAGACTTTAAGTACATCAACGGTGTTATTTGACCTGAAAAGATCTGATAATATATTTTTTGTTAAGTTTCCATTGTCTATTAAGTACCTTTCAATGCTGTCATATGATACCTTTAACTCTATGCCTTTAATAACAGTTAAAATATTTTTTATATCTATATACTCCTTTGTATAATTTATTAATATTCCCTCATCACCGTTAAAAAATTTTGCCTGATCTGCCAGTTCATTATAATAATGAGAATCAAGGGAGGAAAGCAGCGGATAAATATCTCCGGTTTTTTTGAACTCGTCTATATACTGCAGCAGATAATTATACCCATATGAAACTAGGTAATTTACAAGGGATTCCACATCAGGCCTGGAGAGCATTGACCTAAAATCCTCATAACTTAAGTTACCGGCAAAAATACCAAGTGGAATATCCCTGAAACTTATGATAAAACTATCGTTATATTTAATTTCATGCTTTATTATCTTTGATATTAAAATCGCCTTGATAGATTCAATGTCCCATTTTGATATATATGTTTTTATATAATTCTTAATTTCAGGAGGCACTGCAAATATTGCAATTCTGGAATTATTTATTATATGCCTGTTTATGGCAGCTATTAGAATATCAAGCTCTGATGAATTTATTACTGATGATTTATCAATATCATCCTTATAGGATGTTTCATAAAGCCGCAATTTAATATCTTTTATTTCAAGGTCAAGAAGTGATTTTATAAATTCATTGCCTAGGAAATCATTATAATGAACCTTTAGCCTTCCAAAACTTCCAGAATATGCAGTGTTCATTTATCACACCTATTTTACATTTTCATAGAAGTAAGCAAGTATGTCATCAGAAATTTCTTTAAATATTGTATTTAAGGTTAAATCCAGCATTTTTAGGCGGTCTGGAGAATATGCTATGATTCCCGATTTTATTCCTGAATTTGCCTCTACATTTTTTGGATTTACCTTATTCATGGCCTTAATTTTTTCCATATCAGATTCTGAGCATTCAACAATAATGTCCTTACCGAGCTTCTTAATTGATGTATCAACCATAATTTCTAGCAATTCCGGATATCTTGAGGATTTATTTAGTGAGGTTATATATGATTTGGCCTTATCAAGTGCTGAATTAATTATTTCCTTTTTCTTATTATCTATTATCTGCTTGATCTGAATTTTAATCTGGTCCTCATACTGCTTTATGATTAATTTTGAATCATCTTTTTGTTTTAGCGCATAATATTCCTGCAGTTCCTTTATTTTTTTATTGCATGCTTCCCTTACGTTCTTAATTTGCTCTTCATAGTACTGATTGATTTTTTGAATTTCATCCTCCCGGGACCTGTCTATTTCATTTAATATGCTTTCAAGGGACATAGAGCATCATATTACATGCAGAAGCAGTATTATACCGAGCACAAAACCTATAATCCAGAGGGTTTCCGGAATAACAAAGAAGAACAGAACCTGACCAAACTTTTCTGGCTTTTCTGCTATTATACCCATACCGGCCGCACCAATACCCTGCTGAGCCATACCAGTACCGATAAGACCCCCTGCTATTGCTATTGACGCAGCTATTGCTAACAAAGCATCTACAGTTGTAACCATAAATATCCAAGTGAATATTAAAATGCTTTATATAAAATTATTTATTTTTGCGAATTTATATAGGCTTTTCGATAACTTTTGCCTTGCTGCTGTTTATTTTGCTTTTACCGCTGTCATCGTCTATAATTATTGTGATTTCCTCACTGTTACTTTTTAGTATATTATTTATGCGTTCCTCAAGAACTTTAGTTTCCTTATTATTGCCCATTAATGATAATTTTTCCTTAATACTTGTTATTATTCCCTCGGCTGTTGTAATATAACCATTGGATGCTATTCCCGGGGATATTTCTGCATCTATTTCTGGTATTTTTATATATGCATCAGGGGACCTGTATATTATTGTTTTAAGATCATTCTTGCCGGTTATCCTTAATAGCATGACCTTGGGTTTTTCCCTTTCATGCCTCTGTATTGATACGTTTTTATAATAGCATGTTTTGCATGTATATGTTTTTATTGTAATTTTACCCTCATAAGGAATTTCGGTATCATATTCTATGTAATACAGATAACTGTTACAGTTTGGGCATTGCTTATCTGTTAATGTTTCATTCATATTTACACCTCAAACCATGATAATAAAGGTTCTAATAATATAAACTTTGCCTTTTTTAATGATTCAATATTGGGCGATGATGTAAGAAACATTGTTATTTTTATGTCCCTGATTATATTATTTATATGATTTTTCAATTCATCATATGATGTATCTGCGTCCTTCAGGAAATTTCTGGCCATGCCAGCCATTGTGGCGCCCATAATTATTGATTTTGCTATATCCTGTCCGTTTCTGAGGCCACCACTACCGATAATTGGTAAACCCACATTACAGTATTTAATTGATGCTGGCGATGGTATGCCCCAGTTCCAGAATGTTTTTCCAGAGTGCATTTTTTCCTCGTCCTTTATTTTTAATGCGCGGTAATATTCTATTGCCGCGAATGAGGTCCCACCAAGACCCCCAACATCAATGGCCTTAACACCTGCATCCTTCAGGGCCAGTGCATCCTCATGGGAAAATCCATTTCCGGTCTCCTTGGCAATAACAGGATAAGACCCTGCAAGCTCCTTAATTCTATTGATAACGCCTCTTGCGTTTCTATCTCCCTCGGGCTGAACCATTTCCTGTAGAAAATTAAAATGAACAATCAAATAGCTTGCGTTTATTAAGTTAAAAATATAGTCTATATCCCTTGATGTAAGCGCCCTTGATGATTGGTCTATTAACTGTGGTGCACCAATATTTGCAAACTTTGCGGGTATTTTATAATCATTTATTACAGAAAATGTATCCTCCAGATTTCTATTCTCTATAACAGCCCGCATGCTACCTACGCCCATGCCAATATTAAATTCCTCTGCGGCCCTTGCAAGGTTCCCGTTTATTTTTTTTGCCTTTTCAGTACCGCCTGTCATGGAAGATATTATAAATGGATATGCAAAATCCGAGTTTAAAAACCTTACCCTGGTATCTATTTCATCATAATTTATTTCCGGCAATGCCCTGTGTATTATTCTTATATCATCCCAGTAATTATGCTCGGAAGTTACATTTTCGTTTTCTGCTATGTTTATGTGTTCCTCCTTTCTATTTTCAATCAATTATACCACCGTTCCATAAAAATTATCTTTTCCTATATCTTTTATTCTCTCTGGATATAATCCATTTATTAAATAAACTTTTATGCCAAGTTTTGAAATTTTAACCATTGAATTGTACTTATTAATAATTCCACCAGTAACATCTATTGAATCATTTTCAAAATTAAAATCTTTATTCACTGTTTTTAGCAGTTTTGCATCCTTATGTATTTTTGGATTTTTATCAAATATACCATCAACATCACTAAAAAATATAACCTTTTCCGGCATGAATATTCTTGATAGATCATAAATTATATCATCTCCAGAATATATGCCAATGTAATTTCTATTTTTTATGTAAACATCTCCATAACTCACAGGCATAATATTATTTTTTACATAATACCTAAAGATGTCATAATTCTTTTTTTTGCCATAAATATATGTTGATGGTGGCACCGGTATATTTCCCATGCCGTACTCTGAAAGAATTTTTGAAACCCTCATATTGAGATCTGACATATCATAATGTATAAGGCTCATGTAATATAATGACCTTTTATTAAGCCTGCCCGGTATGTTATATTCCTTGGCCATTATGTGGCCAAAAGATCCGCCTCCATGTATAATAATAAATTTATCTTTAATTTTCGATATTTCAGCAATAATTTTTCTTGTCCTATCCTCCTCAAATTTTCTGTATGTTTTTTTGTCTGTAATTATACTGCCACCAAGCTTTAATATTATCATACAAGCTAAATTGATAATAATTTATTAAACATTATTAAATTGTTTATTATAATTGAATTTTAAAAATTTTAAACTATTACAGGTGTGAATGAACTTATGAGCTTTCTTTCTGCTGCCTTTTTATAGTACATTTCAAGTGCCTTCTTTCCTCTCTCACCAAAGTCTATGGATAGTTCGTTCACATACATTTTAATAAATTTTCTTTCCAGCTCAAAGTCATTATATCGGGAATATTTCATGGCGTATTTAACAGCATCATCCTCATGATCAAATGCATATTTTATTGAATTTTCGAAGTCTTCTCTATATTTTAGTTTATCCTCCAAAGATAGTGATTTTCTAATAGCATTAAATCCCAGGGGCACAGGAAGATCACCGGCATATGCCCTCCACTGATCATAAAGATCAAGAATTTTAATTAAACCCTTGTCCTGGAATTTAAGCTGTTCATCATGTATCAGTATCCCGGCATCTATTGTACCTTTTAATATTTCATTGGTAATCTGGTCAAATCTTATTTCCTTATATTCCCTAGAATCGTTGAACATTCTGTACAGCATAAATGAAGAAGTATATGTTCCGGGCTGGCCTATTACTGCATTCTTTAGATCTATTTGCTTCTTTGCAACCACTATTGGACCATAGTTTATTCCAAAGCTTGCACCAGAGGCGGTAAGATCGTATTTATCTGATACCCTTATATATCCATTTGCGGATATTGCTGTAACATCATAAAGATTGTTAATAGCCTCCTTGTTTAATGTCTCTATGTCCTTAACAACCTGCCTGTATTCAAATGATGTCTTTATTTTATGTTCAAACATTGCATAAAACATAAAAGCATCATCGGGATCTGGAGTATGCGCAATTATCATTTCCATGTATTGTTATTGTATCATTCTTAAAAAAACTATTTATTGATTTATTAATAAATATTTAATAGCAATAAACTATTTATAAAAAATAATAATGTTAATCTCATGCTTTCATTTAATAAGCTTGAATCTATAGAAAAAAAGGTTGATAACGGTGAGGACCCCGATATTAATGATATAATATATATGTATGATGAGGCTGATCTAAGGGATCTCGGAAAAATTGCAAGGAAAATAACCGATAAAATTTCTGGAAACAGGGTTTCTTTTGTTTCAAATTTAATATTAAATTATACAAATATATGCAATGTAAGATGTAAATTCTGTGCATTTTACAGAACAGATTCGGATAATGATAAATACACTTTATCAGAGGATGAGGTAATTAATGAAATAGGAAAATACAGGCCATATGGAATAAGGCAGCTGCTTATTCAGGGCGGTGTTAACCCGCATTTAAATCTTGATTATTATACATCATTATTTTCAAGAATAAAAAGGGAATTCCCGGAAATCGGCATACATGGACTTTCAACATCGGAACTTCATTTTATATCAATTAAATCCCATATTAGTGTAAGGGATCTGTTAATAAAATTGAGAGATAGTGGACTTGAAACAATACCCGGGGCAGGAGCAGAAATACTTGATGATAATGTCAGGGTCAGAATGGGAAGGCCCAAAAATAGTGGAAAGGAATGGCTTGAAATTATGGAGGAGGCGCATAAACTGGGGATAAAAACCTCTGCCACCATGATGTTTGGGCATATTGAAACGTCTGAGGATAAGGCAAATCATTTATTATCAATACTTAATTTACAAAAGAAATATCATGGCTTTTTATCATTTACACCATGGAATTTTGAGCCGGTAAACACAGAGCTTGGAAACCAAATAAAATACAGGTCAGGTGGTGCTGATGTTCTCAGGAATATAGCAATATCAAGGATAGTATTTAACAATTATCTGCCTGTTATTCAAAGTTCCTGGTTAACAAATGGGATAAACATGGCGCAGATGGCAATATTATTTGGTGCCAATGACTGGGGAGGAACCATATACGATGAAAAGGTGATACCTGCTACAGGAAAAAATGTTGGAAATTTAAGAAGTGAGATGATAATAAATTCAATTAAACAGCTTGGTATGGTTCCAGTGGAACGTGATAATCTTTACAGAACAGTAAAAATTTATTGATTTATATATTCATTTTTTAAAATAATGTTTTTTAAAAAATTTACCGTTTCATTAACCTCAAAGTTATAATCATATTTTATTGTGTTATAATAGAATTTTAAAATCTCTTTTTTAACCTTTGTCTGGTTTTTTATTATTGATTTTTCCACATAATTTTTTGATTCAGCAATTGCATTATCAATGATTTTATGGTCAAAGTCCCTTTTTGAGGCTGTTACTGCATATACCGGCATTAAATTGAAAAGCCTTGAAAACTCATAACCTATATCAAAAATTATATTATAATTTGATTTATATGCAAGGAGTGCGTCATCACCAATTACCAGTGCATAATCATTATTATTCAAAAGATGTTGGGCATCAGTATATTTTGATTTAATAAGTTCATATTTTATTCCCATTTTATTTAAAATTAGGCTTAGATAAAATGACGTTGTTGCCGTTAAGGATGTAACAGCTATTTCAATATTATTTTCTATGTGTTTATTTCTGGATATTAAAAGTGTTGACATTGTATTTGATAATGTGTGTATGTTTGCGGTCTCGATTAATTTTAGATCAGAATTTAAAAATTGAACCAGTGATACCATGCCGGCATCAAGTTCGTCTTTTTCTATCATCCCTAAAATATTAAACGCAGTATCCCTTTTAATTTCAATCTTATTATTAAGTGCATAAAATAAAGGGTCTGAGTGAATTAAATTTATTATTCCATACATTTCAGTAGTACTCCTTTAAGTTATAAAATGTATCCCTAAGAGCCGGAATCCTGCCTATTTCATTAATAAGATGGTTTAATTCTTCAATGGATGTTGATGTTTTCCTGTTTGTGGCACCGAAGACCTTTTCACTAAATGCGGTGCCCACCAGATCACTTCCACCAGACAAAAGTGCAATTTGTGCCATTTCCTTTCCAAGGGCCACCCAGTAAACGCTTATATTCCGTATCGACTTGCCAAGAATTGCACGTGCAAGTGCATAAACCTTAATATCCTTATCGCCAGAAGATGGATACCTAACCTTCCCCATTTTGTATAATGGTGTGTTTTCAATGCTAAATTTCAATGGTATAAATGATAGAAATCCGGGTGTGTCAATCTGATTATCTCTTAACCTTATCATATGATCTATAATATCATCAAAATTTTCAAGATGCCCGTATGTCATTGTGGAATTTCCGTAAATTCCAAGGCTGTGTATTAATTTTGCATCCTCCAGCCATTTCTCACCGGATATCTTTTCAGGTGTGGTTATTAATTTTCTGACATTTTCGTTAAAAATTTCCGCCCCACCGCCTGTATGCGCATCCATTCCAGCCTCCTTTAACCTTTGAATAAGGTCCTTAATTGATACACCATGGGTTCTTGATATAAAATCAATTTCCGGAATGGTAAATGCCTTTAGGGTAACATCAGGAAGGTATTTTTTAACCTCCTTAAAAAGCGATTCGTAATATTCTATTGATAAATCTGGATTAAATCCTCCAACTATATGTATTTCTGTAACGTTAAGAGCCTTTGCCTTTTCTATATCTTTTTTAATATCGTCAAGAGAGAGCTCATATCCCTTTTTATTTGGTTTATTAATTTCATATTTTTTAATCTTATATGGTGTATAAAATGCGCATATTGGGCATGATGCAGTACAATAATTTGTATAGTTTATATTATACGATACTGCATATGATACAGTATCACCTGTATCAAATGATCTCAATGAATCTCCAATTTTCATCAGGGAATATATATCAAGATTTAAAAGTTCAGAGGCTTCTTTTTTATTTAACTCATTGTTTTTAATATAATCTATCCAGTATTCTTCCTCATATTTCATCATATAAAATTGTATATCTAAAAGAAATAAATACTTAACTATTAAATTATTCATTTGTTATGTTTATTACAAATACTTTAAAAATAATTTAAATGGAATAAAAAGAAATAAAAGTTTTAATTGCCTAGAATTATAATTTATTGCCTAAAAATGATTAACATTGTAAAAATTTTTTATTTTTATAAGTTATACTATTAATGATTTGGACATTTTTTTAAAGATATTTGTTATTTTTTGTAACTATTTTCTATGAGTATTTTTATTCTAAATTTATTATACAATACTTAATATATTGCTTAAGATCTTTTTTAGTGTGTTATTTGTTGAATTTAAAAAAATATTATATATTCAATATCTTGATTTACCAGCAAGGGTTACAATTGCACACCAACCATTTTGCCTTCAAGCATAAAAAAATTAACCTCCAGAAGATTAAATTCATTTAATATCTTGATAGGCACCTCATAATGTTTGAAAAATTAGGTTATGGTTTTTGTTAACCATGTTAACAAACACCTTTAGAGGTTATCATATCTTTGATGCTTAAACTTCCTGGTTACAAGCCAGTACCCTCGAGTCTGCGAAATGATTCAGGTATTGCTTTTTTATTATATGATACATGTAACTCTGTATGTATTAATATACCGTTTAATGATCTAAAGATTGCCCTTTTGATTCTACTGCCTAAATACACTTCATGCTTTTCCATAGTTTAATTATCAATAAATGAGCCTTTGGATGTATGTAATTCATCGTGGATAATTACATTTATTTTGTATTCCTATTATAGATTTGATCTTTGAGGTAATTGGCTTGCCCTGGCTCATAGTTTCTCATGGAATTCAATGAACAATAATTGCATGAACCGTCCAGATTATACCTTTTATGAACTATCAATAAACAGAATATTTATTAATGTCTCTAGATTATAAAACCATTGATATTGGGAGAAGATTATGGCTAAAAAAATTAGGGATTATAAGTCATGGGTTACATCACACACTGAATGTCCCAATTGCCATTACAGATTCAATTTTAGGCATTCCAAATGGGGTTCAGTAAGTGCGGTAAGGGTTGGATCAAATTGGGTGTTCATCTGTCCAAATTGCAAGACTAAACAGAGTTTTCTCTTAAAAAAGGGTGAGGAGGAAGGTTTGCCGCTGATTATTGACATGCCTCTTTCCTCATTCCTCTCAGAGGCATTTGCGGGTTTGGTTGCGTTGGTTATTGTAACAATTGTGCTTTATTATGTGGCCTCTAAAAACATAAGTTCTGATGTGTTCATCTACGGTTTCGCAATTTCACTCATAGCTTATATAGTTTATATGATCTGGCTGGGATTTATTTCCAGATCTTCTGGAAGAACCTACATAATGGACCAGCATCATTGATAAATACCGTTCATTTGACTAATTTACATTATATAATCGGGTTGGTAAGTTATCTAATGAGGATTTTTTTAAAAATATGGTTAAATTTTGTTTTTCATTTATAGTTAATCTTTCATGCGCAGAAGTTTTTGAATTAAACGGATATTTATTTTATATTTTTAAGTAAAAACTTAAGAATGGACCGATCGGGATTTGAACCCGAGCCCTCCTGCTTGCAAAGCAGGCGATCTACCGCTGATCTATCGGCCCAGTTATAATTATAATACACTGGATTTTAATAAAATTATTAAATCTTTCGTCTTCCATGCATTCTCTATTTATTATAATGTTATATGAAGGGGGAGGGGGGTGCATTTCCGATGGAACTAAAAAAAGGTATATGATACCATTAGATATAAAAATAAAA
>NZ_LKBH01000085.1:0-4217 GCF_001402935.1 Acidiplasma cupricumulans
TAAAATTAAATAACAGTCCATGGGAAATAATCAAATTTATTTTAAATACTCAAGATTCTTTCTTCTCTCAATATTTTTGGATGAATATAATATATTTGCAGTTCCAATGCTTGTTGTATTTATTGATAGATATTTTTCACTCAGCTCGTTGCAGATTGGTCTGGTAACAGGCGCCACAATTCTGGGGGTGGCACTTGGATCACTTTCAGGTGGAATCATCACAGATCGGTTTGGAAGAAAAAATGGATATAAAGTCAACATGGTTCTGTTTATTATATCAGCATTTATATCTGCACTTTCACCCAGTGCAGGCATTTTCATAGTAAGCAGATTAATAGCAGGGATACCTGCAGGATCTGATATTTCAAATACATATGCATACATCATGGAATTAATACCTCCAGGGAAGAGAGAAATCACTGGTGCTAATAATACATTAATGGCCAGCCTTGCAATACTTGGCATAAATTTTTCTGTAATTCCAATGATCATCATGCATTTAAATACTGGAATGATCTGGAAGGTTTCAATGCTTATCTCTGTAATTCCAGCATTTATACTTTTGGTGTTTTCCGTGAAAATGAACGAATCAGAATTCTGGAAGAATTCAGGTCATCAAAAAATTACATATACAAAAATTATAAAGAATTTAATGGGCAATCCAGTAATGAAAAGAACAACCATTTATGCCTGGTCATGTGGAATAGCAAGTTCAATTGAGGTGGGAACATTTGCATTTTTTATACCGTATATTATTAATACACTGGATATTTCAGGAATTTTATTTACAAGGCTTATAATAATACTTATTTATTCATTTGGTGTTCCGGTCGGTTACATCGGTCCATTATTAATTCCAAAAATTGGTCTAAAAAAATTATCATACACCGGTTTTATAATATCATTTATTTCATTAATTGGATCCGGAACATTTCTCGTATTAAGGCAATTTTTACTAATTCCTGCATTTATGGTATTATTCGTCATTGGCAACCACTTGAATAACCAGCCGGTGATAACATCACAGTCGTTGGTTTCTAATACAGAATACCGTGGCAGGGCAGTTGGTTTAACCAATTTTATTCTTCAGCTACCATCATCAATGAGCATTACAGTTTTTCCCTTAATGTTCAGCAGGATTGGCCTTGGCTATTCCACGCTTGTAATTGCATTTGCATCATTTGCAGGTATAATAATATCAGCTGCAATCTTTAAAGATATATATGGTTACAGCAGTGACCTTGAAAATCACGGAAATGCAAAAAACGATATAAATTAATAAATACCATGAATTTCTAAATATAAAAAATTTAAATATAATATATCGATAATTAATTATGGTTTTGGACAGCCTTTCCGATTCATTAAAGGGAATTATACGTAAAATATCAGGATCAAGCTATATTGATAAGGACACAATTAAGGAGGTTTCAAAGGAGATACAGCGGGCACTATTAAAGGCCGATGTAAATGTCAAGCTGGTTTTAAGGCTTACAAAAACTCTTGAGGAAAGGGCAATGAATGAAAAGCCCCCCGCAGGCATGACCGATCAGGATTATATAATAAAGATTATTTATGATGAGCTTTTAAAAATACTTGGCCAGAACGTGAACTTTGAGTTACGGCCACAGACAATAATGCTTGTTGGCCTTTACGGCAACGGTAAAACAACCACAGCCGGTAAACTCGCAAGATTTTTTATAAAAAAAGGTTTCTCAACTGCACTTATAGCCGCAGATGTACACAGGCCCGGGGCATATGAACAGCTGTATCAGATTGCAAAGGAGGTCAATGCCCAGTTTTATGGGGAAAAAGATGAGAAGAATGCACTTAAAATAGTGAAGAACGGATTAAATGCAACAGATGCCAAGATTAAAATTATAGATACTAGCGGCAGGGACTCCCTTGATGAGGATCTTATTAAAGAGGTCAGGGAGATTAAGGAGAGTGTAAAACCTGACAATGTATTATTTGTGCTCGATGCAACCATGGGGCAGCAGGCAGGGCCACAGGCAAAAACATTAAATGATGCTGTAAGCATAAGCGGTGTTATCATAACAAAAATGGATGGCACAGGCAAGGGTGGTGGCGCATTGAGTGCTGTGGCAGAGATTAACTCGCCGGTATATTTCATAGGAACCGGTGAGCACATGGACGACATTGAGATTTTTAATCCAAAAAAATTCCTTTCAAGGCTACTCGGCATGGGAGACATTGATGCATTAATGGAGGCAGTTAAGGAAACAAACTTTACAGAGGAGGAGGCAGAGGAATCGCTTGAAAAATTGATGTCAGGAAAATTCAATTTAAAGGATATGTATGATGTCTGGGAAAAATTTTCAAAACCAGGCCTATTAAAAAAAATCTTTGGATCCCTTCCACTGGCCGCTATGCCGGGCGGTGATAAAATCAATGAAAACCAGATAGATGAGGCCAATGAAAAACTTCAGCTTTACAGGGTTATACTCGACTCCATGACATATGAAGAACTGGAGAACCCGGATATTTTAAACCCAAAGAGAATAAGGCGCATAGGAATTGGTTCTGGAAAGGGCGAGAATAATGTAAGGGCGCTTTTAAAGGAATATCGGGCAATGAAAAACAACATGAAGATGATAAAGGGGAACAGGAACTTCAAGAAGATGCTTAAGGCCTCAATAAAAAGTGGGAATTTCAGCCTTGATGATATAAATTGATTTTATCTGGTGAAAATCTATAATATATTATAGGATAAAAATATAAAATTTTTAATAAAAATAATTTAAATTAAATCCTCCAGCTGTTCCACAAGCTCGGGATATTTTAACTGAACCGCCTTTAGTATCTCCTCAACTGAAATATCCTTAATTTTTACATCGGATATGACATCAACCAGTTTGTCCATTGTATCGTCGCTTAATGTTGCCAGTTTTTCCTTGGCGTACCAGTTTCTTAGGTGCTTTCTCTCAAATTTGTTTTTTACCATTATATCATAGTTCTTCATCATTGTCTCTGAAAAGTCATTGGCATCTATCGCCTTTTTGGCAACCTCTGCGGCATATTTTCCTGAAATAAGCCCGTTTGCTATGCCACCGCCCGTTATTGGGTCTATAAGCCTTGCAGCATCACCAACTGTCAGGAGCCCTGGCATTGACATTTTATCCTTTACCCTGTTAACAGAAACACCGCCGGTTATAACCTGTATTATTTTTCCCTTGTTATATCCTGGATGCGCCTTGATCCAATTGTCAAGATAATTCCTCACATCCCATCTATCCTTCATTTTTGATATGGTCACACCAATGCCAACATTTGCCTCGTGCGGCCCCTTTGGAAATACCCATATGTAACCTGCAGGTGCCACGGAACCAAGGTAGAAATCTGTATAATCCATATCTGAATCCACACCAACCATTCTGTATTCTATTGCAGATATTATGTCATTCTTTGCAAGTATTAATGATTTAAGCCCGGCCCACCTTCCAAATTCGCTTTCAAAGCCATCAGCTGCTATGACCATTTTTGCATGGACAGGAACCATCTCACCATTGTGCCTTATAACCGCACCTGAAACCTTGCCATCCTCATCCTTTATGACAGAAAGGGCAGGAGATTTTACCCATACATCAGCCCCCTCGGATGCTGCAAGTGCAGCCATGTACTTGTCAAATTTATCTCGCTCAATAACATAGCCAACCTCATTTCCGGCGGTTTCAGCTGTAAGCATAATGGGCTTTGTTTCGGACGGGCCATATATTCTGGCACCCTTAACCTCATCTGATATCCAGTGATCCTGTGGCTTAAGGTCAACCTCAGGCATCCATGCCTTGGAAACACCCTCACCGCATCTAACTGGAGATCCTATATCAGGCCGCTTTTCTATTAAAAGAGTTTTCAGTCCGTTTCTTGCAGCAAATCTGGCAGCCGAACTTCCAGCAGGGCCTGCACCAACAACCAAAACATCATAATTTAGCATGGAACCACTCCGCTGTTATTGCTGCTGTTGGACAGCCAACAACACAGAATCCACATTTAATGCATTTTTCTTCATTAATGTCTATGACAGTTTCGTCCATGAAAATTGCATCGGTGGGGCACATACCAACACATGCGCCACAATAATTGCATAGACTTCTGTCTACATCCATTTCACTTTTAACCTTCAATTCCATAAGGTTAAAAGACACATTGATATATCTATTTTTCTGTTATTTATATGGCTAAATGTTTATAAATAA
>NZ_LKBH01000086.1:0-4141 GCF_001402935.1 Acidiplasma cupricumulans
TATCTGTTTAAAAAATATTAAGGATTTAACCCAATTTCTATCATATACAAAACAACATGTATCAAAAACGACATTTAATGAAACAAAACGTCCCATTTAATCACATATATGAAAAATTGCTTTTTATTCACACCATCCTTCACAGGAGTTTAAAAATTATTACATAATTACGTTATTTAATTCATATTTGTGACAAAAAGGTTAATATATTATGATATTATATTATAATAAGTGAGTTAACATGACTAAATTACTAGTTTTGGGTGGAAGATTTGCAGGGTTAACAGCTGCTTATACCGCAAAGAGGCTTTTAGGAGATAAAATAGATGTTACATTGATAAATAACACACCATATGCGGCCTTCAGGCCCGGGATGCCACATGTGGCCATAGGTGTATCAACAGCTGAAGAGCTTGAGGTTGATCTGGCAACAGCATTACCGGCAAAGGGAATTAAATTCATACTTGGTACGGTTACAAAAATTGATGCTAAAAAGAATAAGGTAGAATATGAACTTCCAAGCAAGGAAAAGAAGGAAGCATCCTATGATTACCTTGTTGTTGCCTTTGGAGCAAAGCTTGGAATAGAACACATCAAGGGCTGGGAAGAATATGGAAACAGCGTATGTGAGCCACAGTATGCAACAGCATTACATGAGAAGCTTGAAAACTGGAAGGGAGGAAACATAGCAATTGGATCCGGAGTATTTTATCAGGGCACATTAACACCAAGGGGTAAGTATCCAAAGAACTGGGCATCAGTGGCAGACTCAGCATGTGAGGGCCCAATATTTGAGCTCTCCTTAATGGTTCCGGCATTCCTTAAAAAGAAGGGACTTTTAGACAAAACACACATAACAATATTCTCACCGGGAGAGGAGATACTTACAGATATAGCAAAGGAATCAAGGAGCGTCGTAAAAAGCCTATTTGCCCAGGCTGGATTTGATATGGTATGGAACTTCAAGTTAAAGGAAATTAAGAAGGATGAAATAGTGGATGAGAGCGGAAAGACAATAAAAGCCGATCTTGCAATAATACTGCCACCATATGAAAAGAACGACGCCGTTGCAAACTCAACACCTGATTTATTTGATGACGGCGGGTTCATACCAACCGATGAGCACATGAGGTCAGTAACATACCCCAATGTATATGCATGTGGTGATGCAAACCAGGTCACAGTTCCCAAGCTGGGATTCCTTGCAGTGCAGACATCCAGGATTGCAATGGAAGATCTTGCAAACAGGCTTGGTGTGCCAACAAAGCAGGAGGAATATGCACCTGAGGTGGTATGTATAGCAGATAACCCGCTGGAGGGCTTTGCCATAGCAGTAAATGATACAACATTCTATGGCGGGGATGAAAAGATAGCACAGCCCTCACCCACAAACCATATAAAGAAGGAATTATTTACCAAATACTTTATGTGGACAAATGGAGATATGGCATTGGATAAATATCTCGCAAGCTGGTGATAAGACATGATGACTGAGGATGAGCAGCTGGAAAAATTGATGAAACCAGAATATATATCCAGCCTGACAAGGCTGATAGAGCTGGTTAAAAAACTGGACAACATGGGTTTCCTGGATGTTATATCCGGAATACTCAGCGATGAAGATACAATGAAAACAATCTTTGGCCTTATAACCAGCGATGATGTTCTATCATTGACAACAAAATCTGATTCAATAATGGCAATGTTAAAGATCATTTCAGAACAGAAAAACATTAAGGCACTTTCAAACCTGCTTGAAATCATCACTGTAATGCAGGGCAAGGGATTATTAGACCCGATTATGGGCATACTGAATGACGATGAATCAATGGGTGCAGTTATGGGATTAATATCAAACGACTTCACAATGAATTTAATAATGAACAATAAATTAATATTAAACTCCCTTGGAACACTTGACCTCAGCGTAACACCACACTATGTAAATATGATAAAGGCAATAGAAAACGCAATTAAGAATGAAACTGTAACACCTGTTGGTGGCATGATGGGAACACTGCATGCCATGAAGGACGAGGATACCCAGAAGGGTCTTGGAATTGTGTTCTCAATTCTCAAAAGTTTGGGTAAAACCTGCTCTAACGAGTTTAACTGCGCCAAAAAATAACTTTAATTTTTTTTAAATTTGTTTATATATTTATTCTACAATTCAAATTTCTTATATATTTTAAAAATATTATGTTTTATAGCTCCGTGGTGTAGCGGCCAAGCATACCGGACTTTGGATCCGATGACGGCAGTTCAAATCTGCCCGGAGCTGTTTATGATAAGGGTTATCGGAAGAAATAAAATTGAGGAAAGTATTTCATCACCATGCGTTGTAAGGGAACTTTATAGTATGTTTAAAATAAATCCGGATGAGTATGTTGTTCTTGTAAATGGGGATCCGGTAACTGACGATGAAATTATAAAGCCAGACGATAACGTTGTTTTGCTTGAGGTTTTTTCTGGTGGATAAGTTAATCAAAGAAAATATTTTTTTTATAAAACTTTTTAAGAACATCATACTGTGTATTTTTATCCACGTCAATTACATGTATTTTATTTTTTAATGGATTTAAATGCCGGCCTATATCAATTTTTTTCAACTCTGTTTCAAAAATTTTTGAAAAATCGGTATTCTCATTTTTTATATCGACATATAGCCTGTTTCCATTAATATATGGGCCCCTTAGAAGGCGGTCATTATTCATCCATATTTTAATAAACTTTATAACCTCATTAGAATCAGCAGGAGGACCTGAATGTATAAGCATATCAGGAGGTTTTTCCCTCTCATATTCAATTAATATCTCTATTTTATTATTAACAAGGATCTCTGATGATACAGGCCTGTATCCATATTTGTCAAATATTCCAAAAAGTTTATTCTTAAATCTAACTGCCTGTGGATATATTATATCATCAATAACATCAGGTCTTTCCATGGTAAAAATTTTCATATATGTGCCGCGATCCTTTATGTTATTGTTATTTAAACTGCCTAATGGTAAATTCTCTGGAGTTTCAAGATAAAGTTTTGAAGCAATCTCCATACGTGCCAGATTTTCCAGGCTTACAGCTGCAGCGGCGTTCCTTGTTGTATCAACAGGGTCTATTATTATAACCGGTTCAGGGAATTTTTTTTCAAGCGATTTATCATCAGGAATTAAAAATCTGCCCTTATTTTCTGCAAATTTTTTTAAAACATTTATAAACGATCCAAGATTAATAACCATTATTTCACATAAATATCCTGAGAAACCCGATTTTGAAATTTCTGAACCATATACATTAACCTGCTTCATAAAAATTTTTAATTTTCTTATGTCATTCCTTATGTTTTCATTTGAATTTTCATTTACAAACTTTGTGTGCAGTGGTGTTCTATCAACAGTGGATTCTATTCTTTCTCCTGGGTTCATCTTATATGCAGGAACAATATCCACCTTTATATTATCAATATGCCCTGATACATATGGGTGTTCAGCATATTTTTCAATTCCATCCTGAAGAATTTTATGGCCCAGTTTAAGGCCGGTATTCTCCATGAATTCCTTATCATATTTCTTGTTAAAAAGTATGAAAATGTCTATATCACTGCACTTTAAATTTGTATCCTTGGATACAGATCCAACCTCCACAGCCTCTGCATCAATTTTTAATTTACTGCACTCATCATTTAAACTTTTAATTATATTACTGGCTACCAATTTAAGTTTTTTATTTTCCTCGTCTGAGGGACTGTACTGATCAAGCAATTTTTTTAAATCCAGCATATCTAGTTCTGAAGATCAATAATGGCCTGTGCAGGTTCTCCATCAGCCTTTTTTAAAGCCTCAATTGCCTTTTCCCTTGAAACCTTGGCCTGTTCCATAACAAGTTTTATATCATCCTCGTTAAATCCCTGACTTTCAGTTTTTGTTTTTTCAACCTCCTTCATCGTGCCAAGAACCTGAAATGTTCTCTGGCCCTGGGCCTCTATCATTGTAACCCTTGCATTCTCAATTACATAATCCTTATCTGTTCCTCTAAAAACAACCTCCTTTACGTCATTCATTTCCGTGGATTTTATTCCCATTTGGGACATCATCCTTTTAAGCTCTCTTGGGTTCATAAATATTAAATAATAATTACTTTA
>NZ_LKBH01000087.1:0-4184 GCF_001402935.1 Acidiplasma cupricumulans
ATGTACCTGTGGAGCATAGGGAATTTACGCCTGTGGAGACCTTCACCTCTGTCCCTGAAGGGATTAATATAAGCCCGTATGTAAGGATAAGTGTGGTCGATGAATCAGGAAGCCTCATTGCCTTGGCATGAGGTAGCTCACTGTTTTATTATTGATTAAATCTTTTATTTTTTCATCACTAAATCCCAGATTTTTTAGTATTTCCCTTGAATGCTCGCCTAGCCTTGGTGACATTAATCTAATTCCTCCCGGGGTTTCAGACATTTTAAACGGGGAATTTAGCATTTTTATATTTTTATTGCCAAAATGCACATCTTTTATCATTTCCCTGTAATTTAACTGTTTATCCATTATAACATCGCTTATCTTATTTACCCTGGAACACGGTATGCCATACTCATTAAATTTTTTAATAAGTTCATCAACAGTATATTTTTTAAATTCATTATTTATAATATTTATCAGTTCATCCCTGTTTTCAAGCCTTTTTTCATTTGTGCTGAACCTATCATTATTTTTTAAATTCTCAATATTTAATGCCGAGCAGAAAAGCCCCCATAATTTTTCAGTACCAACTGTTACGGCTATATAATCATCTCCAGCTTTAAAAACCTGGTATGGCACTATGCTTGGGTGGGCTGAACCAAGTCTCTCTGGATTTATACCTGTTGCTATATAATTCATGAATTGATTTACAAGGAGATATGAATTTACATCCAGCATTGATATATCTATGTACTGTCCCCTTCCTGTGATATTTCTGTAATTAAGGGCCGCAAGTATGGAAATGGTTGCAAATAAACCGCTGGTAATATCTGTAATTGGCACACCAAATTTTACAGGATCACCATTTTTTTCTCCTGTAATGCTCATAAGCCCGGATCTTGCAAGTGCTATAAGGTCATATGAGGGCATTGAAGCATCAGGGCCCGTCTGCCCAAATCCGGATATGCTGCAGTAAATTATTTTATTATTATAATTTTTAAGTGATTCATAATCTATTCCAAGTTTTTTAGCCGTTCCAGGCCTGAAATTTTCAATAACAATATCAGATTTTTCAACAAGTTTTTTAATTATTTCAGTGGCATCAGGATGCTTTAGGTCCATGCATATACTTTTTTTGTTTCTGTTTACACTTATGTAATATGCAGATTCATCATCAATAAATGGGGGTGCCCAGCTTCTGGACTGATCTCCCGCAGGTGGTTCAACCTTGATAACATCTGCACCGAGGTCGCCAAGTATCATAGATGCAACCGGTCCCGACATGGCCTGTGTAAAATCAAGAACTTTTAAACCTTTTAATGATTCCATATTAAGCTAAAAAAATAAAACAACTTAAATTTATGTTTTTATACAATATTTAGAAGTTCATATCATCATATATGCCTTCTTCAGGATTAACCGGATTCCTTGGTTTTGCATCACTGGGCAGTTTATTAAATCCTAGTATAACAAATATTATACCAATAAATATTAGAAGTATTCCTATTATAATTATTGTCAGTATTACACCGATTAAAAGCATGTTTGCTGCAGTATTAAAATCCCTCACACCCGTTAGTTCATATACAGATTTATATGCGAAATATTCAAAAATAATGGATGCTATAACACCGAGCAATAATATAAATAATGATACCAGCAGGCCATAGGCCGGACTTACTGGAGGGGCCGTGCCAGCATGTGTTGTTACAGCATAGCTGGAAATGCCAAAAACCAGAATTACAATTAAACCGATTAAAATTCCAGATATTACACTTGCAAGCATATATTTGAATGGTTTTTTATTATCATAATAATTGGATATCAAATTCATGGAATTCAGAAGCAGTATAAGACCCAGTACCTCTGCAATTAGACCTGCATAATTTATGAAGATGTTTAAGATCCCGCCAAAGAATTCTAATATAATTCCAAGAATTCCATATGTTCTTGCAGGTTCAAGTTCAGGTATTCTCTGCGAGTACATTCTTGGGTATGCAAATTAAAATTAATAAATTTATTGTATTTTTCTAAATTAATATGTAAAAATTAAATAATAACTTTTGATTACGCCAGTAAATGTACATTCAATCAAATATTCAATATAAAATCAATGGTATTTCACACATTATAGAACAGGAATTACATGAATTGAGGAGTGGAACCAATGAATGATGCCTATTATATTATTCCAGTTTTAATATTTTTGCCCACAATACTGCTTATTCTGGCACAGCTGGTTTATTATTACCTCGGAGTAAATCATAAATATAAGGACCTTCAGGTTGCATCCATGCCATCATTATCCATACTGGTGCCAACAAAGGGTGAAAAAATAGAGACTGTGCAGGGACTTCTTGAAAATATTGATAATGCTGAATGGGATAAATCCAAAATTGAAGTAATTATAATTTCTGATGATACAGAGGAATATTTTAAGGAGATGCAGCAGAGGGTAAAAATACCTGAAAATCTAAAGGTTATCTTTTACAGGCGTGGAATTAATAAAAGGGGTTATAAAAGCGGCGCGCTGCATGACGGTTTTAAAAAATCAACGGGGGAACTTATACTTACAATGGATGTTGATGCAAGGATATATAGTGATTCAATAAAAAAGGGGTATGCCCAGATAATGGCCGAAAATGCCGATGCCGTTACCATGAACTGGATTGGCTATGGAAATGTGGAATCAACAACCGTAAATTCTCTTATAATATCAACATATTACACAAATACTTCGATAATAACTGGCAGGGACCATGCAGGCATGCCTGTAATGCCTGTTGGATGTGGAACACTTTTCAAGAGGGATGCCCTTAATGCTGTGGATTCGTGGGACCCTGAAATGATACAGGATGATCTGGAGATCGGCACAAGGCTTATACATGCCGGCAAAAAAATAAAAAGTTCTGATGCCAATATAAAAATAGAGGTTCCAGACACATTCAATGCATTTTATACCCAGCAGACACGCTGGGCCATGGGAAGCATGGAGGTTTTAAGCCGGCGGTTTAGGTACATAATATCATCAAAAATAGGAATTATTAAAAGGCTGGACATTATTGCATTTTTATTACAGTACATACCGCTTGTTCTTACATTTTTAATGGCCATTGCCCTTGTAATAATATCACCATTTATACATTTTGACATATTATTTAATCCACTGTTCTTTCTATGGATAATCCTCCTTGGGTTATATGCATATGTTTTCGTTAAAATCGGCGATAAATTTAATATAAATGCCAAAAAGGCAGTTTCTGCCATGGGCAGGTTATCATCCTACACTGTTGCCATCTCCCCATTTGTTCTGCTATGGATATTCAGGGCATTTAAATCAAGGAGGATTTACAGGATAACACCAAAGGGTGCCGGTCATAAAATGCCATCAAATATCTATGCCATTCTGGCATTTGGAATCTTTTTCATTGCCGGATCTTTATTTTATTTAATACACTTTTATCTTTTAACAGGACTCTGGCTTTTATACTATTCCATGGGTTACATATCAACATTTTATCTTGTTTATAAGGATACATGGCAAAAAAATAAGGAATAATTTAATAATTAATTATTAATATATGTATATGGTTCTGGATTCCTACAGATCAAAGGCAGATAAAATACTGGTGCCATTATCCAAAAAATTTTTAATGCTCAATCCCAATACAATTTCTGTTTCATCATTGATTTTTGCAGCATTTGCCGGGATATTTTATTATTTATCATTTTTTAGTAAGTATATTCTATTTTTATCATTTATATTCTTAATTTTTTCCGCCCTTTTTGATGCGCTGGATGGCAAGATTGCCAGGCTAAAAAATATTGCATCCAAAAAGGGAGACCTTATAGACCATGTTTTTGACAGGTATTCAGATATATTTATTGTCCTCGGCATGTCGTTTTCTATTTTCGGTAACATATACCTTGGTCTGTTTGCAATTTTAGGTATATTACTGACAAGCTACATGGGTACACAGTCACAGGCGCTGGGGCTAAAAAGGGATTACTCGGGTATAGCAGGCAGGGCCGACAGGCTCGTTTTAATGATGATTTTTACATTAATACAGATATTTGTAACCGGACATTTTGATGTTTATAATATAAAACTGTATGTTACCGGCATCCTTCTAATATGGTTTGGCATAGCCGGAAATATAAATGCAATAACCAGATTTTTTGACATATATAAAAATTTA
>NZ_LKBH01000088.1:0-3970 GCF_001402935.1 Acidiplasma cupricumulans
TAAAAAACTTAAATAATATGGTATTCAGAATTTGATACTGTATTAATCCATGCAGCAGCTCATTTTGGATACATCCCTTATAAATGACTGTCCGCATATTTTAATGGATTCAGATACCGTTGGAAATATGTGCATGGAATTTATAAGGTCATTATATGTTAGTTTATTTTTTATAATGTAAACTCCTTCTATGATAAACTCCGCAGCATTGGGTGCAAGCACATGAATGCCAAGTATTTTATTTTCATCATCTGCAATAATCTTTGCCAGACCACTATTGTTTTTTAATATATTTGCCTTAACAACGTTTTTTAGCCCTATTATTCGGGTGCTGTATTTTATATTTTTATCTCTTAATTCCTTCTCGGTGTATCCTATTGAGGCAACATTGGGTTCACAGAAAACAGCCCATGGAACCTCGTGCAGGTCAATGCTTTCGCTTCCGCCCAGGATATTATTTACTGCAGTAACACCCTGCTTGCCTGCCAGTGTTTCCAGTTTAATTGGCTGATCCACACAATCGCCGGCGGCATATACAATATCATTTGTCGTTTTAAGATGATTATCAACGATTATGCCATTTTTATACATTATGCCTGCTTTATCAAGATTGAGTGAGTCTATATTTGGAATTCTTCCCGTGGCAACCAGTATATGTGAGAAACCCTTATAAATTCCATCCTCTGTTTGTATGGATGTTTCGCCGGAACCGGAATCATTAATCTTAAAAATTTTACTTCCAAGGTGAAAATTTATATGATTTTCCTTTAAACTCTTTATTAATTCTGATGTTATATCATCATCAAAGTTCTTTAAAATTCTATTGGACCTATTAAAAATATGAACCTCAGATCCAAAACTTGAAAATGCATAGGCCAGTTCTATGGCAACCTCACCACTCCCCAGTATTGCAATCTTTTCCGGAAGATCTTTAATTGTCCAGATATTATCACTTGTATAATAATTATTATTGAGCCCCATGATATCAGGTATTAAAGGCCTTGACCCAGTGGCAATAATAAAATTTGTTGCCCTTATTTCAGTATCATTTACATAAACTGTATTATTATTCTTAAAATACGCACTCCCGTTGATTAGGTCCACATTTTTAAAATTTTTTATAACATTTTCGTATTTTATTGTTCTCTCATCTGAAACAAAATTTCTTAGAGATTCCATAAATTCCCTAAAATTAAGGCTTCCATCACCTGATATACCTGCATATAATGGATTTTTAAGGTTTTTATAAACTTTTGATGCCTCTATTAAATATTTTGAGGGAACACACCCAACATTAACACATGTACCGCCAAGATTTCCATGGCCGATCAGGGCTATTTTCATCTCGTTATTTGTTAGTTCGCTTGCCTTGATGGCCGCTGCAAATCCTGCAGCACCCCAGCCTATAATTGCAAGATCGTATTCATTCATTCTTAACACTTCTCAACTGTGCCTTATACTTCCCTCTGAAAACATCAAGGCTTAGGAGTGTTTCTGGCTTTACTGTATCATCAGCATGCACCAGTGCCATGCCATCCTTTAAGGAAACCTCCGCGTCTTTGACACCGCTTGCACCTAAAAGGCCTGTTTTAACATGAAGCACACAGTCATCACACGTCATTCCATAAACTCTCAATTCTATTGTTTTAACCATAAATTTGTAATTTAATATTGGTATATAATCTAGAAAGTAAAAAAAAATTTACCAATAAAAATTTTAAAAATTCATATATATTAAGCTCAGTGGCTTCCCATTTGATTGATATGTGAATTTGCCGAATTAATTATGATTGTTCTATTTTCCTTTATGGGAATTCAATCAACATTGTAAGATTTTAATTTTTTATATCTTGTCACAACCACCGCACCCAAAAAGTAGATAATACCTATGAAAACAAATATAAACATGCCCTCTGTATATGCCTTTGTAACTGCAACAGTTGCACCAAAAACCAGTGGAATAATTATTCCCCAGAGTGTTTCCCAAAATCCTATATGTCCACCCCACTGGCCTGCATAGGCCCTTGGAACAATGAAGGAGCTAACCGCCCACTGTATGCCTGACCATCTTAAAAGGAAGAATGTAATGGCCAGAATTAAGACAGCCTCAAATGCACTTGTTGCATATATTGTGGCAAGTATTCCAAATGTAACACCCAGTGAACTGACAGAAAATCCCACCTTCATTCCCCTGTTTGGACCGTATGATCTGTTCAAATAATCAACAATAAAACCACCAATTATTTCTCCAATAAATCCCATTCCCCATACTAATGCTGTGTAACCAAGGGTTAAATTTAATGATTGATGCCTGGCATAAAAAAGATACAGTGGAAGCCAGGTTAAAAGGCCAAAAAATATCCCTGCCTGAGCTCCAAGTCCCATCATTGTTCCCCAGTAATCTCTGGTAACCAGCCATGACCGTACCGGAAGTTTTTTCTGCTCCTTTATATCATCCCGGTTCTTTATTATATAATTTAATTCTTCCCTGCTAATTCTTGGATCCTTTTCTGGAGAATCATAGAGAAAATATGCAAGTAAAAGTATTAAAAATATTGTTAACCCGCCACTGATTATAAATGCCAGCCTCCAAGCCAGATTATTATTCACCACATACGTCAGTGCAAGAAGTAATAGCGTTCCCAGAACCACACCTGCATTAACACCAGAATCACCAATTGTGCCACTTCGCGCCTTTTCACTTTTTGTCATCCATTCAGCGGTTATTTTTGTTATTCCGGGAAAACCAACAGCCTCACCTATGCCTAGAAGAATTCTATTAATAACAAGATATATTCCGGAAAAGGCACCTGCAGCAGTTAACTGCACAATTCCCCAGCCTGTGCCGGAATACGCAAATACTTTCTTTGCACCAAATCTATCCAGAAAATAGCCCACCACAGGATTCATAATTAAATAGCCATAGGTAAAGCCATCCCCCACCAGAGCCTGAAAATAAGGATTTAAATTAAATTCAGATGTAAGTATTGGCAGGGCTGTTGATACTATCCCCCTATCAATATAATCAAATGTTATTATTCCAAAGGCAAAAAGTATGACGGTCCATCTTAAATGACCTCCAAGCATTTTGCTATTATGTATGTTCATATCATCTTCCATGCTATAGCATGGCAATGTAATAGATAAAATTTATGCAATAAATTTATTTTTTATTGATTATTGTCTATTATATTCAATACAACATGATTTGCTGTTTTAACAATAATAAAGTTAGATTTTTTCTGCAGCCTAACAATGTTTTTATAATAATTTGGGAGATTTATTTTATACCATGCGTAATTTATGATTTTCATAATTTCATCATCATTCATTGACCTAAATTTGTAGTAAAAGCTTTTGGGGTCATTATTTGATTCATATATAAGATTATAAAATCTTGATATATACCATGACCTTACATAATTCATCCTTGCCTTAATGAATATTAATACATCCACATGTTCATAAACGTGGCATTTATTGAAATTATTTCCAAAACCAAGGCCTTCCAGAATTATAATATCTGGGTCTCTTATAATGTAATTTTCCTGTATTATGTCATAATATAAATGTGAATATACAGGTATGGATATAAATTTAATACCAGATTTTATTAGCATAAAAAATTGGCAGAACAGTTCATTTTTATAACTTTCAGGGAATCCTTTCCGGTTAAGGATATTTTCCCTGATAAGCTCTTCATTACTTTTTAAAAAATTGTCTGTGCTAACACGGCATATATTTTTACCGGGTAGCATATTTTTAAGTATTTCCTGGAATATATATGATAATGTTGTCTTTCCGGATGCAACGCTGCCTGTTAAACCTATTATAAATGGTTTTTTATAATTTTTTTTAATAAATTTATCGACTATGTTTTTCAGGAAATCTTTATAAATCTCTTTTTGTTGCTTATAATCTCCAATAATGTAATTATTCAATATCTTTGCACCCTCATGGGTATAGATAA
>NZ_LKBH01000089.1:0-3891 GCF_001402935.1 Acidiplasma cupricumulans
ATAAAAATTCCGTTATTTAATATATTAATTTATATTACAAGGCAAAGATTCTTTGATAATTCTAAATTATACAGGGATAACAAAATAAAGAAAAACGATGTTATACCTTCTAAAACATCATTATACAGCAGTGTAAGCCCAGGGATAATATATTGCCAAAACAGACACTTCAATGGCTAATAAAAACATTTAGAACTATATAGTTCTCATATTTTAAGGCATTAAAGGAATACTATAAAAATCCAGATAAGTTTTTAGGAAAACCAAATATTCCACATTATAAGGATAAAACGGGGAGTTTTTCTTAATCTTTACAAATCAGCAGTGCCATATGAGAGATAATATTCTTACATTTCCTAAAATAATAAATTTATCAGTAAAAACAAGATTGGATGACGATGTTAAATTAAGTGAGGTAAGGATAATACCTCTTGGTAATGGTTATAATATAGAAATTGTTTATAAAAAGAATATAACAGAGCCGTTGAATAGAAAAAACAATGTTATAGGCATTGATATAGGAGTTGACAATACCGTAGCCATATCAAACAACGTTGGGGAAAAACCCAATAGTTGTTAAGGGCGGTCCTGTCAAATCTATTAATCAATTCTATAATAAGCAATTATCCAAATTAAAATCTGTTAATGATATATTAGATAAAAACAATAAAAAATATCCAAGATATACCAGAATGATGAAACTAATAACAGACAGGAGAAATAGAAAAACAAATGATTTATTCTATAAACTATCAAAAGGAATTATTAATTATTCCTTATTAAATAATATTGATACAATAGTTATAGGACATAATGAACTATGGAAGCAGAGTATTAACATAGGTAAGAAGAATAACCAGAACTTTGTTCAAATACCTTTTAATAAACTAATAAAATTAATTAAATACAAGGGAGAGGAATATGGAATAAAGATAATTTTACAGGAAGAATCATAAACTTCTAAATGTTCTTTCCTTGACAATGAGGAAATATGCAAACATGATAAATATCTTGGTAAAAGGATATTTAGAGGTCTATTTAGGACTGCAAAGGGCATTTTAATAAATGCAGACATTAATGGCTCTTACAATATTATAAAAAAAGCATTCCCAAATGCATTTGCAGATGGGATGGTGGGGGTAATGGTTAATCCTGAAAGTTTAAGCATCTTTTAATTATTAGAGATGACAACTTTCAAAGATGGATGTTAATACTGTTAACAGAAATCTTAACCTAATCAATTATAAGGATAATGAAAGGCCATGAGATATATTACAATAGGCATTCAGTAGAGAAGGAGGGCAGCTTTTGATACAGATTCATTATCCATTCAGGAATTAGGGATTACTACCCCGTATATGATAAAAATATTGAATTTAAAATGATAGAGTCTGTACGGAACCATAAGTATGTTCTAATGAATGCTATATATGATTCTTCTGATATACATGATTATATTTTTAAGAATACACATTCTGTGCCTGTTATAGATACCAATAAAAGAATGGGAATTATTGAAAATAAATTAACATATAACAGGAACCTGGAATAGAATTAGGAAAAAGGAATCATCATGGTATAAGTTGAGATGTTATATATAAAGGATATTTTCTGTATTAAAGGAAATATTTGGAATGAAATATATCTGGTATGTGGGAAACAGAAATTATGATGTGTCCATGGTGAAATAATAGTTACATATACCTGCATAGTAGTCGCAAATAAAAATTACAGGAATCTCTGGTAGTAAAATTATATATATCGTGAGTTAACGTATGCTTGGATACTCTTTTTTATTTATAATGAACATTCCATTATAACAAATAATTTCCACAAAAAAATATTTTAAAAAAGAGCAAATAAATGTCTCTACAATTTAAGAATTCTTAATCGCAAATTTAATCTTTTTTATTTAGTATTTTAATAAATTTTTCATCTATATTAATAAGTTTTAATTTTTCCCCATTTTGATTCACCCATCCCCGTATTTCTGAACCTGTTGCATGCAGAACATTATCCTTATATACTTCATATGTTATTTCTATAGTTTTTTCGTTTATTTTAGATATATATGGCCTTATTTCAAAATCATCATCATATTTTAAAGGCTTGATGAATTTAGCACTTACATTCAATATAGGAAGGATAATGTTTTCTGTTTCCATTAACTTCTTTAATGGTATTCCCAAATATTTAAATAGCTCATGTCCAGCTGCGTCAAACCATCTAAAATAATTAGGATAAAAAACAATTTGTGCTGGGTCTGTTTCACCCCATTCAAGATGCTTTTTTATTATTAACATAGTATAGCTCACCAATTTCCAGTATTAATATTTTTCCTTTTTATTCTAACTAACCAACTATTATGGTATTTTTAAATTAATCACAATATAATTATATTTTAGAATTGAGATTAGAAATCCTGGTTACCTCTTTATCAATTAGTTTTAATTCCATGGAGAAGTTCATCTAGGAACAGCCACCTTATTTTAACCGCATTTCTAACCACCTCAAGGCATTTTTCCTGAAGCTCCCTTTCATGAGTATATTCTGCAAGTGCTGTTATTCCTCTATTTCCATGCTCTTGATCAGCCAAGTAATGTTCTTCAAAGAACTCTATTTCTGAAGAACCTTTTTTATAACCATAATAATTATATAATGAAGGCAATATTCTGCCCATAATGCCAACCTCCATGGATTCATTTCCTACTACTGAAGCTGCTACATACTCTTGCCATGTTCTTCCAAGTGCTATATGCCAATGAAAACTTATCATTGCAAGACAGCCGGCAGTTGGCTCAATATTATTAATTTTATCCTCGCTGATACCGCATGCTCTTGCAAATTTTTTTTGCATTTCAATGTGAGGAGTTGAAGTCCTTCCACCTTCAGATACCAAACCATGCTCCTCTGCCATATTCTCTAAAAAGAAATTCTGAACGTCCTGCTCTTTGGCTTTGGCCACCACTATGCCCCATAGATTTACAACCTGCGAACTCCAGAGACTATGCTGTAGCACATATTGAGCCATATCCTGCTTAGATAGCTTTCCCTGGCTCCAGAGATCAAATATTGGGTGTTTCTTTATATGTAAGCTTTCCCTCAATTTTATAAGCTCATTCTTAAATTCTTCAGCATTCCATTCTGACGACATATGTGATCAAAATATTTAATAACTGGTGGTTTATTAGTTTTTGCTTTTTAAAAATTTTGTTTTCCCTTGTTAGTATTTCATATATTATACATTATAAACTTATACATTTTCATTTTAGTGCTATTTTAAATTTATATAACGTTGCAACTGTAATTACATATTCACAAAATTATAACAAATTAATAATGTATTCCTACTACATGAAAAGATATAAACTTAATGATTTTTTTCTATGAATTAGTCTTTTCAATTTTTACACCTTCTTTAAGAATTATCAATTGCTGTCATTATAATCTTTTTATTACGTTATTATTCTAATATTCTTAAAATTAATTCTTATAATTTAAATATAATCAATTCTTATTATATACAGCCAATCCTGCCATGACCATTAAATCATTAATACCTCTCTGAAATAAAGAGATTATTCAGTAAGGTAATAAGGGCCGTAATGCTTGAATATATATAATTTAGTAGATAATGCCAAAAATCTATTTTTACAATGAATTTAACAAATTAAATGAGGTTTATAAATTAGAATAAAAATTAGAATAAAAATTATGTATCGTATTCTTTAATGATAATAATTTTATGGGAATATTTTTAGAAATATTAAATTTAATTCTTTATGCATTTTTCTGATACCTTCTTAAATAATATTCTTTTTCATTATCATGGCTTAATTCTTATTTTATATTCCTTTATTATATTTTTGCCTAAGATATAATATCGATATA
>NZ_LKBH01000090.1:0-3158 GCF_001402935.1 Acidiplasma cupricumulans
TAGATTATAAACACATAAAAATTTTTTTAAAATCAAATATATTTAACGATTTTTTAAAATTATAGTTTTGTGAGTTCATTTGTTGCATTATTATTTATTGATTCTTCAGATTTTTTAACTCCTGTGGATGTGCGATGGCCGAGAACCTCATGTGCCATAAGGACTATGAAAGCTGATGCCAGAAATGACAGCGCACCTATTATAAAGGCAATGTGGTATGCAAATTTATCTGGGAATGAAAAAACTGTCAATCCTGTGGATGTTCTTATTGCAAAAGCAACAGTATAAAGTGATAATATTGTGCCAGCCACGGGTGCACCAATACTGCTGCCTATATATCTGAATGTGCTGTTCATTGATGTTGCGAGCCCCATATCCTTGGGATTAACCGACAGCACAAGTAGATTGATTATTGAGGCGTTCATTATTGACATTCCTGAGCCTATAATAAATTCATAAATTATTGTCATTATAAAATCAGGTGATGTTGATAATAAGTAAAATCCTAATGCTGTGATAAGAGAACCGGCAACAGCCAGGGGCTTTATTCCTGACTTTGATATAATCCTTCCAGTGATTACAGAAAATACGATCATGCCTATTGCAAATGATACCAGTGAAAGCCCTGTTCCAAGTATTGATAGCCCAAACCCAAAGGGCTTTGGTGTTTCAAATTTGTATGAAAGAGCCTGCATGGATAAATACATGCCCATTCCTGAAACTGAAAGTGCAATATTTGCGGTAAGCACATTTCTTTCAGATAATAACTTCATGTCAAATATGGCCTCCCCACCCCTATTATAGTAATGTTTTTCGTATATAAACATGGGTATGAAAAGGATTACACCTGTTATAATCATGCTTAGAAACAGGGCAGAATTCCATCCCCATGATGAACCCTCTGACATTGAAAGAACTATCAGTGCAAGTGGGACACCGAGAAGTGCTGCACCGATATAATCAACCTTAACCTCTGGTCTTCTATAATCTGATTCATGAACCTTATATATTGTTAGAATTGCCAGTGCAACGATGAATGGTATTGCAGTATGGTATGTCATCCTCCATCCAAAATAATTTGATATTAATGATCCAAGCGGCAGGCTTATCGCAAAACCGGCACCAAACATACCGCTTATTAATGCCTGGGCCTTGGGTACCAGTTCCCGTGGAAACTGCTCCCTCACCAGTGCCATGCCAAGTGGCATGATTGTTAGTCCAATACCCTGAACTGCCCTGGATATTACCATAAATGTAAAATTCGGGGAAAAACCTGTAACAGATACGGCACCTGCATATAAAATCATGACAACCGACATCATCTTTTTCTTACCCCAGAGATCGGCCAGTTTCCCAATAACAGGGCTTAGGGCCACACCCGTTAGGAGATATGTTGAAAGAACAAGGCTTACCTGATCCACAGATATATGAAATCCCTCTGCAATACTTGGCAGTGAAGGTGTAAGCATGCCCTCAACGTACATCACCGCCATGATAATCATTGCAAGTAAAATTAAAACGAAATTGGCATATTTTTTATTATAATTAACATTATTCATAGTCATCACACCAAATTTTTATTTAATACGCCAGATAGGGATACATAATTATCAAGGAGTATATAAATATTGTGTAATAAAATATTTACTAATAAACTATTTTTGATGCCCAATGGAAAAAATAAATAACCAATTTTATATTTTTAGACCATGACCTATGAACTGAATATAAATAATATTGAGGAAACTAAAAAATTAATTTCCGGTGCAATCGCAAAAATGGTCAATGCAGACGATATAAAGATCAATGAAATTTTTTATTATACAGGATTGAAAAAATGGAGTCTAAAAATTTCATATTCCAGTGCGGGAAAGACTTATTACGGTTCTATGGATATAAACTGTAATGGAACAATTTTAAGATATCAGGAAAGGGAGGTGTAATTTTTGGAATCCGATAAAAGGTTTCAGGAACTGATAAATCAAATAAATGGCAAATGGGACCTAATAATAGTAAATATGCTGAAGACAGGTGAATTTCATTTCAATGAACTATTAAAAAATATTAATGGCATAACCCCCAAGGCACTTTCCGATTCTTTAAAAAAACTACTGGCCCATGGGATAATACAAAAGGACATAAAAAACATTAATCCGGTAAATATCGTTTATAAACTGACGGAAAAGGGAAATGCCCTGATCAATCCTATTAACAGTCTGGTTAACTGGCAGATACAGTGTGATAAAAAAAGATGAGATTATATAATATAATTTACATTTACCGTTAATGTTAAAAAAATACCTTTATAACAGAAATTTTTACGATAATGAAACGATGAACAGGCTTATGTCGATGTCTAAATTCCTTATACTTATTTCAGTATTCTTGGTAATATTATCAGGTTTTATATATGCTATCTATTATATATTTGAACCTTACAATGCAATTTTTAAGGCGGGTATTCTGTTGATAATTCTGGGATATCTTTTTTATATAATAAATAACATTATGTTTTTTAGGCTAAATAAATTCGAAATAAGTGACAAGCTCATATTTTTTTCTGTCATTATGTTCTTTGTGTTTTTTATATCCCAGATATTTATGGATGCCTCATTAAAGATTGGCATTGCAGGCGGAATCACCGGCATAGTTGGAACAATCCTTGCAGTGTTATATTATTATTTTAAAAAGGATGAGATAATTTCAAGGGTTATAATAATAGTTGCAACAGTGCTAATATACATTTCCATAGAAACTTTTCCTCTTGGATTCTACTCCTCTATCATGCCACTTTATTTTAATTCATCTCTCTGGGCCCAGGCGTTTATAATTTTTGAGATATTTTACGTTCTTGCATTTCTTTTTAAGGATAACAGCCTCTTAAATGACTTTCTCAGAAGCACAGGTGTTGAGCTTGGAATTCTAATATTTGGTGTTGGCATGATAACTGGTGGCTCCTATTTAATCTCGGCATATACCATGATTATTCCACATGGTATATCCATACCGGTGGAGATTCTTATGATTCTCGCTGGAATTGCAATTATAATAGCTGGGATATTTGCTATCATTTTGGCTTTTATGGACTTTTATTATGAGGTTATAAGGCCGCGCAGATATTCATTTAGATTTTAATTTATATGGCTGAAAGTCCATTA
>NZ_LKBH01000091.1:0-3602 GCF_001402935.1 Acidiplasma cupricumulans
TTAATACAAAGTATTTTATGCATGTAATAAAAATCCGCCGTTTTGATTTTTGATATTTATATCTCTCAATTAAAATAAAAATAGTATTATAAAAAGATTGAAACAATTTGTCGCAATTACTCTCAATACCGGCACTGCATCAGGAAAATCGAATTGTATCAAATGGAAAGAATAAAAACAATAGTTTTTATAAAAATATATTATAAGATTATTGGGGTTTTTGGGACAAAATGCGGGATTAATATTACAGGGAAAAAATAAATTAATGAAAATTTGTTTGATTATTTATAATTTGCATTATTGTATTTTTGAATATATTTTTATTAATTCCCTGAAACCAAGGTTTTTATAAAAATTAATGGCCATTGTGTTGAGGGATGGAAATTCCGCAGTTACCATGTTAATTCCACGGTCATTGACAACATCTGTAAATTTATCGATAAACTCCTTGCCAATGCCCTTTGAACGGAATTCTGGAAGCACATAAATTTCCCTTATTCTGGCCTCATATTTTGGGTCATAATATATTCTGAATATTATATCAGAAATCAAAATTCCAACAATCTTTTTATTTGATTCTATTACCAGTGAAATATGATTATCACGGTCATTAACTATTTTTTTTAATTTTTCCCTGATCTCCTGCTCATTATTTGATGACACCCTTAATGCATAATCAAATTCTGAATTTAATCTCTTGAGTCTTAACAGCAAGTCCATTGCCTGATCTATATCATTATCTGTCATTTCCCTGATCTTATAATCCATTTACTCACCATCCTTTTCATTAAACAGCTTTTTATAGATTTTTCTGTTTGAACCGATTATTTCTGTTGCAGTTTTTAAAAATCCCTCACGGGAATCAGTTTTCCTTGCAAGGCCCTCATCCACAGTTTTCCTTGCAACTGTTGCCGCAACCTCCGGGAATAAATTAAGGTCATCCATTGTTGGAACTATTTTATCATATGATATGTCACTTACATAATCGGCAATTGCCTGAGATGCTGCAACCATGACCCTAAAATTAACACCCTTAGACCGTGCATCCAGAACACCCCTGAAGACACCGGGAAAAACAAGGCTGTTGTTTATCTGGTTTGGAAAATCGCTTCTGCCTGTTGCAACTATTCTGGCGCCGGCACTTATTGCATCCTGTGGCCATATCTCTGGCAGGGGGTTGGCAAGGGCAAAAACAATTGGATCCCTATTCATGGATTTTATCCAGTCTGTTTTTATTGTGCCAGGCTCGGATTTTGAAGCTGATATTATAATATCAGCACCCCTGAATGCATTATCTGTATTCCCCCTGATTCTTTCCCTATTTGTTTCAAGCGCAATGTGGTATTTCCAGGGATTTTTTAACATTAATGAATCTATATCCTCACGTTCCGGCTCCAGAATTCCATGGGAGTCTATAACAACCATATTTTCCTTTTTAAACCCTGCAGCCTCGAAGAGATATATTGCCGCAATGTTGGCCGCACCTGCACCATTAAATACAATCCTAACATCCTCCTTTTTCTTATTAACAAGCCTTAATGAATTAATAATTCCTGCAAGTGTTATTGATGCTGTTCCCAGCTGGTCATCGTGCCATACAGGTATATCCATCTGCTTCTGAAGATTTTCCAGCAGAAAGAAGCATCTTGGTGATTCTATATCCTCTAAATTATAGCCGCCAAAATAAGGCTCAATGGCCCTTGCAGCCGTTATAAACTCATCATTATTTTTAACATTTAACGGTATTGGTACAGCATTTACACCTCCCAGGTAATTAAAAAGCAGGGCCTTCCCCTCCATAACAGGTATGGATGCGTGGGTTCCAACATTTCCCAGGCCTAATACCCTGGTGCCATCTGTTAGTATGGCAACCGAATTCCATTTGCCTGTTAATTCATAAACCAGATCATCATTATTCTTAATCTGCCTGGATACCTCCGCTATACCTGGTGTATAAAGGGAAGAAAAATCGTCAAGGCTGTTTATTGGAACCTTGGGCAGTATTCTTATTTTCCCCTTATATTTTCTGGATATTTCCATGGCAATCTTATTATAATCGCCAGTTTTTTCAGAATCCCTCATAATCATAAAAATATATATACAATTATTATTAAAACTTTACCTTTAAACATATAAACATTTACCGTAATTTTTGAGAAAAAAATTAAAAATTTAGCTATTTTTTAAATTTTTGTATATTTCCATTTTACAGCTGCAGTTTTCTATATTACACGAGTTTATGGTAAATTGCGGGCACATGTCAAGTTTATAAGGATATGAATTTTTAACAGCTGATTTTATATCCTCAATTTTAGTAAGGCATAAATTTATAAGTTTTTCATTATTAAATATGATCTCATGCACAATTACCGAATTGTTAAGTTTTGGGTAGACAATAATTATTAATCCAGAATTTATATTCCTTTTTGCGCATATTACAGCAAGCTCTGAATAGTATGTATCAGGTATATTGCTTGTATAAACAGAATTATTTATCTTTAGAATATATGGCACAATTGAGGTTTCATCGTAAATGTTTTTTATCAAATATTTTTCATAACCTGATAGCCCAAGTGTATTTACCGAATTTTTTAATGCATATTCCTGTGAGGATATTGCAAGTGCAGATGTTTCTATGGCATCCATCATAAAAAATTTTATATTATTCTTATCATAATTAAACGTTGATTTTAATCTATTCTCTGCCTGTATCTCCCTGTCATTTCTTATCCTATGGTAATATCTCCTTGGATATATTAAATCGATGTTCCTTATATCCAGCCTTGTATTCTCAATGGAATAATTATTTAAACTATTCTCAAGTTCCCCATCCTCTGATATATTAATTGAATTAATTATCCATTTATCATCCTTTAATTTTAATTTACTGCAATTGCAGACATTATTTTCCTGAAAAGGGCATCCATGCGTAAAATAAGTGCATCTTGGAAAATTTGAAATATCATCATTATACAGGCCACGCTTTATTAAATCAATTCTGTAAACCATCTCATTTATTATATTATCCCTGTTTTTAATATGAATTTTATAGGCATAAAAATTTCCAGACGAGTAAAAAACAAGATAGTTTATGTCACTGTAATTTTTATTTAAAACTGAGTAAAATAACAGCTGCTCAAGGTCGGATAAATAATCTTTATAAAGGTCTTCAATTTCTATGTTTTCCCTGCTTTTAAGCTTAAATTCAATAACCGAATTATTTATCATAAAATCAATTCTGCCAACAACATTTAAATTAAGATGGGAGCCGTTCACAGGTATTTCATAACCCGAAAAACCATCCATCTGCTCGAACCAGCCCCTGGCCATGAAATGGTATTCCTCACCAAGCTTCATTCTTAAATATATGTCATTGCCAATTTCGATTTCCTTGTATTTTCTTGAATAATATGAATTGACTGGATTTATCAGGTCTGTTACATATAAGTAATCCGGAACATCAAAAGTTTTCTTTTTTATACTGTCCTCCAGTATTTTTGTTATATTATGATTAATATTGTCAGATATTATTGCCTCCTTAACACCCTGCAGAAGCTGCATAAACTTAAAGTGTTTAACTTATTAAAAACATTTCCTCATAA
>NZ_LKBH01000092.1:0-3523 GCF_001402935.1 Acidiplasma cupricumulans
TATTAAAAATGAGAACATTCTCATTTTTTGAAAACCAACCATTAGATATTATACAATAAAAACAGAGCATATTTAATTATACATAGAATAGTCATAATCATGCAGAGGACGTGCATACAGTAAAATACTCAATGCACATGCAAATCATTATATTGATCCGATGCATTTTATCATATATGGATTATACATTTTACCTTCAAAGAGAGATCAAGAAAATTGATAGCATAAAAATAAACAAAGAATCAAAGGAGAAAATAAAGGAATTCATAGATGACTTAACATTTTCAGGAATATCTGACGGCAGGAAATATGCCTATATAATAAGGTTAAGGAAAATAGCCTTAATGCTTAATGACAGGTTTTTAAACCCTGATAAAAAGGATATTAAAATGGTAATATCGAATATAATGAATTCCAGGGTTAAACGGGGTGGATCTGATGAGCATAGGCCATCAGATAATTCAATAGAATCATACTATGTAACATTAAAAAAGTTCTATAAATGGCTTCTTGGAAATAATAAAATATATCCAGAATGCGTTGAATGGATTAAATTTAATTCCCATCCATCACATGAAATAAAGCCCGAATCATTAATTACTAAAGATGAGGAAATAAAATTAATAAATGGTTGCAGGAATTCAAGGGACAGGGCGTTAATATCATTGTTGTATGATTCAGGATGCAGGATCTCTGAATTGCTTACAATGAAGATAAAGGATTTAAGATTCGATGATTATGGTGCAATTATATCTGTTACAGGAAAAACAGGATTTAGGGAGGTCAGGATTATAGGAAATTCAATATATTATCTAAAAGAGTACCTGAATGACCATCCATTAAAGGATCCTGATTCCTGGCTTTTCATAATGAAAAACAATGAGAGGATGGGCTATGATGAGGTCAGGTCCATGATATTGAAGGCAAAGAGGAGATCTGGAATAAAAAGAAGGATATACCCGCATCTATTCAGGCATACCAGGGCAACAATTCTGGCATCAAAGGTTGCAGAGGCACCATTGGAATCACAGATGGGATGGGTACATGGATCAAGGCAGACAAGAACATATATACATTTATCAATGAGGGACCATGACAATGCAATATTAAAGGCCTATGGCATTAAAATAGATGAGAATAAAATAATAGAGCCAATGCCGAAGAAATGCCCGAGGTGCAATGCATTAAATCCAGAGGATGCCAAATACTGCCATAACTGCTGGCTTCCATTAGATGAGAAACTGGCCTTAGAATATGAGAGCAAGGAAAAAGAAATAGAGGATAAAATAGAGAAATCTAATATAATACCAGGAATGGCAAAGAAGATGATAGAGAATGCACCCGAATCATTTAAGTCTAAATTAATTGAGAATGTCTTGGAGGAAATATTAAAGGATCCAGAATTGTTAAACAAATTCAGGAATGAAATGAATAAGAGTTGATATCAATTCCTATCCTTACTTGGATTCTTTTCAATTTCCTTTCGCTTTGACTCAGGTATTTTTTTGTAAAATTCATTAAGTTTTTTAGGCCATGTAATAAGGTCTTCGACAATCATATTGAAGATATTGAATAAATACAGCACATCATCCTTATTTTCTAAAATTTTAATTTCACCAGTATGCATTATATCGTTGCCATTTACTCTAAGTATTGAAAGTGCCTTTGTAAGTTGTTCAGGAATGCCTGATTCTACTAATTTCTTGATATTGTCATCTAACGGTAAGTTATTGTTCTTAATATTCCGAAGTAATAATTCAAGGGCTAACCTCATTAACGCCCCAGATGCTCTTGGTGAATCGTTAAGAACCTTCCCTGCTTCTATATAGATATTTTTTACTTCTAATGGTGTGCCCTCAGGTGGCGGGGGGACTGGCAAATTTCTTGGCAATAAGATGTTTTCATTAAGCCAAATAACTTCCTTATGGCAATGTGAGCATACAGACACACTCATTCCAGCAAGTTCCCCCTTGATACCTACAACGTCAACAATATCACCCATATATTGACGGGCAAGATTTCCATAGCCGACACCAGAAAACCATTCCTGATGGGCATAAACTCCACAATGTGGGCAATTGAAAGCATTTTCGTTAAACTTTGGAGGAATGTAATCTACCATGTTTATTATATTATGTATTTGCTAATAAGGTTAACTGCAACTTCATGTAACCTAAAATTGAAGAAATTGGCCTATGCTCTATTTCAGATGGTTTATAACCAATAAAGCATATTTTAAGTACCAGCCCACATGAAATGACGCCTAGAAACGATCTGAATATATGGCATTATTTGTGAAATTTAGATAGGTTATAAGGGGGTTTTAAACATTGAAATATGTTACAGGTATGATTTCTGTTACCCATGTTAACAACTGCCCTTGTAAGTTATCGTCCTAGCGTTCATCTCATTAAGTATAGAAAGTAACTTCCCGCTTAAGAGTTAAAAAAAATTCCATGATAGGTAAGAGGGATTACCTCCCCATCCCCATCTTTGGATGGCCTTACAGCCAATTATCTCACAATAAAAGTCTGACATATTTTTATATTAATATTATGTTGGTTATGAATAGTTTAAACTTAAACACATCTAAAGAGATATATAACGAATGATTTATATAAATATATAAAGGGGGCAATGTAAAATGCCTAGAAGAATATATACAAGTGAGAAGAAATATAATATTATAATGGAATCATTCCAGAATCCAAATATTACCATAGCAGAAATATGCAGGAACCATGGAATAGCAGGAGCACTATTTTATAAATGGAAGTAACAGTTTTTAGAAGGAAGCAAAAAGGGACTGGAAGGAAAAGACCCTGATAAGTCCTTAATTAAAGAGAATGAAAAATTAAAGTCAATAATAGGTGAAATGACAATAGCAAATGAAATATTAAAAAAAATTATATGAGGAGGAAAAGGGGGGTTCAGTGGATGAGATGAATAATAATGGAATTGAAATAACAAAAGCATGTTATTATTCTGGAATTAACAGGATAACATGCTATTACAATAAGAAGCATGAAAATAAAAAAAGATAAAAGGCGTATAACAAGGATTGACAGCAGCATAGTGAATGAAATAATGGAACCATGCAAAGAAAGAATAACATATGGTTATAATAGAATCTGGGCATTATTGAGGAATTCAGGCATAAATATAGCTAAGAAAACAGTGTATAAAATAATGAGGAATAATAATCTAACACTTCCAATGCACGATCATAAGAACAGGAAGGAATTAAAATTACTAAGAGCTGATAAACCAGAAATGCTGATAGAAACAGACATTACATATATTCCAACAAATAATGGAATGACATAAACGGTGCCTGGCCACGGAAGGATAGAAAGAACAGCTCAGTGAATGATAATTTGTTTTCTTTTGTTATATTTATATCATTATTTTTATTATTTTCCATTTGTTATCTAAGATTAAGTCTCACTAAATATATAAATTTTATGCGTTACTATACCATATATATTTATAAAAAATTATTTAAAGATCGGAAGAGCACACG